>WFMT01000293.1 GCA_015488975.1 Campylobacteraceae bacterium
AAATTGCATAATCGACAAGCTATAGCGGCTATTGGACAACCTCAATTAATAGCAAAATACAATAAAAAACTAGAGTCTTTTGGAAAAATAGGAGCTCAGTTACTTTTAACTGCTGATGATTTTGATTCTAGAAAAAGAACATATCATGCTAAATGCACTGTAGAAACTTTATTAAATCACGGAATACTACCAATCATAAATGAAAACGATGCTACAGCAACAGAAGAATTAGTTTTTGGAGATAATGATCAGCTTTCTTCTCGTGTTGCATATTATTTTGATGCAAAACTTCTTATATTGTTATCAGATATAGATGGCTATTATGACAAGGATCCAAATAAAAACAGTGATGCTACTATGAGAAAAATTGTTACAAAAATAGAAGAAGAGGAATTAGAAACAGATTCTAAAACAGATTATGAGTTTGCGACAGGTGGTATACTTACCAAATTAAAAGCAGCAGATTATCTGATGAAAAGAAAGATAGATATGTTTGTTGCAAGTGGTTTTGATTTGGATGACATAAGAAATTATATGTTTAAGAATGATCACAAAGGTGGTACACTCTTTACATGTAAGGATAAATAAATGATAAAAATTGTTTTTATGGGAACACCTGATTATGCAACTTGTATTTTGGAAGAAATTTTAAAGACTGAATTTAAAGTTCCATTATTGGTAACTCAGCCTGATAAGCCAACAGGAAGAAAACAAATCTTGACTCCACCCCATATTAAAAACTGGGCGGAAAAAAATGACTTAGATATTGATATTTTACAGCCTAAAACATTAAGGGAAGATGGCATAGCTAAGAAAATATCTTCTTATAAGCCAGATTTTATAATCGTAGCTGCATATGGGCAAATACTTCCAAAAGAGATATTGGAAATCTGCCCATGTATAAACTTACATGCATCTCTGTTACCAAAATTTAGGGGAGCTAGTCCAATACAATCTGCTATATTGCAAAATGATGAGTTTACTGGAGTAACGGCTATGTTGATGCAAGAAGGATTGGATGATGGAGATATTTTGGCTTTAAGATATATCAAAGCTAGAGAAAAAAAAGTAAATCAACTTTTTGTTGAGTTATCGCAAACAGCAGCTAAACTCACTTTAAATGTTATCAAAAATTTTTCTAATTTGCAGCCAATTAAACAAAATAGTGCTGATGCTAGCTATTGTGTTAAAATTAAAAAAGATAATGGATTAGTTAGTTTTAATGAAAATGCATCTAAAATTTATCAAAAATTTTTAGCTTATACCCCCTGGCCTGGAATTTTTTTAGAAAATGGTTTGAAATTAAAAAAAATTGAATTGATTGAAACAATATCTCTAAATCGAGAATGCGGTTTAATTAAAGACATAAAAGATGATAGCATTGTTGTAACTTGTAAAAAAGGCTCAATTTTAATCCATAGTGTACAAGCACCATCAAAAAAAGAGATGAGTTGTCTAGATTATGTTAGAGGAAAAAGGCTTAGCGTTGGTAGTAAATTGGTTTAATACTATAAAATCAACGCATATTTACCTTGTTGACGAATTAAAGAAAGGCAATATCAACAAGCCGACACTGATTGGTGCTGATTTTCAAACTGATGGCATTGGTAGTCGTGGAAATTTATGGGAAGGCAAAGTTGGCAATCTTTTTTTCTCATTTTGTGTAGAAGAGAAACACTTACCAAAAGATTTACAATTAGCATCAATTTCTATATATTTTGCATACCTCATGAGAGAGGTATTGAGCTCATATGGTTCGAAAACATGGCTAAAGTGGCCAAATGATTTTTATATAAAAAATAAAAAAATAGGGGGAGTTATAACTACTAAGGTTGGAGATAAAATTGTTAGTTCGATGGGCATAAATATAATTGATTCTCCCCAGAATTTCGATGTTTTAGACATATATGTTGAACCAAAGAAATTAGTAAGTGATTTTCTTGAGATAATGAAAAAAAATATATCATGGAAGCAAGTTTTTAGTAAGTATAAGATAGAATTTCAAAATAGCAAGGAATATTTTTTTCATTTGGGCGGTGAATTGAAATCTTTGTCACAAGCAAAACTTTGCGAAGATGGGTCCATAGAATTGGAAAAAAGAAGGGTGTACAGTTTAAGATGAGTGAAATAATTACTATTGCAAATCAAAAAGGTGGAGTTGGTAAAACGACTACAGCTGTCAATCTTGCAGCCTCACTGGCTGTTGCTGAAAAAAGAGTTTTGTTGATCGATATAGATCCACAATCAAATGCGACTACAGGCTTGGGATTTCATAGAAGTGATTACGAATACAATATATATCATGTCCTAATTGGTAGAAAAAAATTATCGCAAGTTATCCTAGAAACTTCACTTCCAACCTTACATGTAGCTCCTTCAAATATTGGATTAGTTGGGGTAGAAAAAGAATTTTATGATGCAAAAACAAAAGGTAGAGAATTAATACTGAAAAACAAAATAGAAGAGATAAAAGATCAATATGATTTTATAATTATTGATTCCCCTCCAGCTCTTGG
>WFMT01000294.1 GCA_015488975.1 Campylobacteraceae bacterium
AGAAAAAATCATACTGGATAAACAGATCAGTTGATATATTTATAGAACTTATCAACTCTTTAAATTATGATGGAGGAGAAGTTGCCGAATATTTAAATGGTCTTTATTCTTACCAAATACAATTATTATCAATCGCAAATATAGAAAATGACACAAAAGTTTTAGAAACTGTAAACAATGTAGTTAAAGGATTGCTTGAAGCCTGGAGAGAAGTCAATGAGCGCAAATCAAAAGTGGCTTAATAGCTTAAAAATGGCTGTTATAAATGAAGATATTGGTGATATCATAAAGCATACAAGCGACATCCCCAAGCTTGAAACACTTGAAGAATCACAAACACTCTTGGCTCTTATACAAAGAGCTAAAGAGTTGATTAATACAGAAATGAGAAAAATAGATACAGAAATGACTCAGATAAAACAAACAAAAAAATATTTAAGTTAAAGAGACTACTGCGTAGTGGTCTTTTAAATATAAAATTTTCTCAAAAATTCTTCATCAACATCGATGATTTTTCTTTTTTGTAAATTATTTATAACCTTCAAATCACACTCTGTATCGCCGGGCCATTCTCTTTTAAAACCATCTATTTCATTTTTATTTGTAGCATCTATTCCTATAAACTCTTTTTTTAAAAAAATATCTCTTTTTGCATCTATATTATTTACAATTCTCCAAACAAGCATATAGATATTATCGATATCGTTTTTTTCATCATCCACAAAAATCAATAATTTTGTATATTTTTGCAAATTAAAAAGTTTCTCATAAATCTCCCTTACAGGATGTAATTTTTTAACTTTTATGATGGTGAGGGGAGTTTTCGTATATGTTTTGTATTGTTTTATTTGGGTAATTTCCGGTGATATGCTGCTCATTTTATCATACAGTTCATTATCACTTATGATCTCTTTTTTAGGATAATTTACATTATCTTCAGTGCAGTCAATTCCAAGTTTTCCACCATAACAACTTCCAGGTGAAGAGTGATCCAAAGCATCACATATACCCTCACTTATAATTATATTTTCAACGCTGACTCTATCAAGTATATAATCGCTAAGTTCATCATAGCTGCTAAGCTCAGGTGCATCTTCTCCTACAAAGATAGCATGTTTGACAAAACTCATCTGCCCTACTCCCCAAAAAGCATGCATAAACTGCTTTGCATGTCCTGGGTACATTGTTTTCATTTTAGCAAGTATAAGATTGTGGAATACACCATTTTCCGGCATCTTATAATCTATTAAATCAGGTGCAGTTGTCTTTAAAAGTGGTAAAAATATCCTCTCAGTAGCCCATCCCATATATTTATCTTCAAGTGGTGGTTTACCCACAACAGTAGCTTGATAAACTGGTTCTTTCTTATGGGTTATACAAGTCACATCCATCACAGGATACGACTCTTTTAGAGTATAATATCCGGTATGATCCCCAAAAGGACCCTCTATCTCACTTTTTAAAGGATCTACAAAGCCTTCTATAACTATATCAACATCTTTAGGTATGTATATATCATTTGTCAAAGATTTGACAAGTCTTGGATTTTCTTCTTTTATAAGACCATATAGCAAAAGTTCAAACATACCATTTGGCATAGGTGCTTGCCCACACCAGATATAAAGAGGATTACCTCCTATGGCTATGGAAACAGGCATTTTTTTACCTGCTTTTTTGTATTCATGAAAAAAGTGAGCACCGTCTTTATGTATTTGCCAATGCATACCAAGTCTATTTTTATCATATACTTGAAGCCTATACATGCCCAAGTTTTGCTTTTTTCCATCAAGTGAGCGAGTATAAACTTGCCCCATAGTTATAAAAGCGCCGCCATCTTCAGACCATGTTTTTAAAACTGGTATATCAAATAGATCTACATCTTCGCCCTTAAACTCTACTTCTTGACACTCACCCTTTTCAGATTCTCTCTTGGGAAATATCTTTCTAAGCCCAAAAAGCTTTGAAAACATTTCTATTTTCCCATAAAATCCCACTGGAGGTTTCAAATGCAAAAGTTCTTCTATCTGTGAAGCTACAGTATCAGGGTCTTTGCCAAATAATAGATTTGTAGCCTCGTACGAACAAAAAGTATTCATCAAAACAGGCATCGAAAACTTTTTATCTAATCTTTTAGAAACTACATTTGTAAAAAGCAAAGCCTTTGAATCATCTTTTTTCGTCTCAATATAGGCTATATGTGCAACCTCAAGATCTATATCAACTTCCTCATCTATAACTCTTAAAAGTCCATGTTCTTTAAATAATCTGATTGTTCTTTTCATAGCAAAATATCTTTAAATTTTATTCTTTATATGATTATACCAAAATTTAACTTTTATCTAAATTGACTCTTTTAGGAGTGTTTTAGTAAAAAACTTCTTTATTTAAATTGTATCTATTTTTTCTTCTTGGTTTAACCGCATACAATATGGAAATATTTGAAGAATTAATATCTTTAAAAAAAATATTAAAATCTATTCTTTCCTACTTTACAAGTATAGTTTTTTATGCAACTCTTAGTCTTTCAAGGGTCAGTTCAGTAAACAATTTAAGCTTTATTTATGCAGTTTTTGCATTTATTGCGGTAAAATATTTAAAAATCAATATTTTATAGATATTTTTAACAAGACTTTTTATCCAACTTGTTATTGGCCTCTCTTAATAATCATACCATTACAAATCTTATGTAATGGCACATGGTGAACAAATTTATTTATTTGCCGTATCAGCAGACAAATCTTCTTTACTCAAAAACTCCAAGAAAAATACTAAGAAAGCTCCCAGTATCAAGCCTGTGATAAGTGCGACAACGATTATCAATTTCTTCTTTGGTTTGATTGGTTTGTCATGTGTATAGATTTTATTTACAATGTGTGTCATAACCAGATATGGCTTTTTCATTGTCATTTTTGTCTCTTTTATCTGCATTTGAATCCCAGGAAGTGTCACAGAAGTCATTTTATCTATCTCTGCTTCTTTTGTCGGAATAGTTGTTTTTAAAAGTTTTATTTTTTCTGCTTCAAGATTTGGAATTGTCTC
>WFMT01000295.1 GCA_015488975.1 Campylobacteraceae bacterium
AAGTGCTTATGAAGCAAAGTTACTGCCAGAAGATGCACAAATAAGATATGGAAAAAAATATATAGCGCTGAGTGTTTATCTGTATGGGTTAAGAGGTGATTCAACTGAACTTAATACAACTATTGTTGATTATCATATTTTAAACTATACACGCGAAGTTGACAAATTTATGGAATGTAGTGAGAAAAATAAAAAAAAGGATATGTTAGAATGAAAAGAGCATTATTGAGTGTTAGCGACAAAGAAGGAATTGTGCAATTTGCAAGAGCGTTGAGTGAAATGGAGTTTGAGATCATATCAACTGGAGGAACTTACAGACTTTTAAAAGAGAATAATCTCAAAGTTACCGAGATAACTGATGTTACCAAGTTTCCAGAGTGTTTTGATGGTAGGGTAAAAACACTAAATCCATATATTCATGGAGGAATTTTATACAGAAGAGATAAGGATTTACATAAAAATGAAGCAAGAAAACTTAATGTAGAAGCTATTGATTTGGTGTGTGTGAACTTATATCCTTTTAAAGATACTATTGAAAGAACAGAAGATTTTGAAGAAATTATTGAAAATATTGATATTGGTGGGCCAACTATGATAAGAAGTGCCGCAAAGAATTTTAAAGATGTTCTTGTGATTACTGATAAAAATGATTACAGTAGAGTGATTGAGGTAATCAAAAGTAAAAAAGATGGTATAAACTACAGAAGAGATCTTATGATAAAGGCATTTTCGCATACAGCACAATATGACACTCTTATTTCAAATTATATGAATGAAAGATTTAATAATGGTTTTGGTGAAAAACAGTTTATAGTAGGTAGTAAGGTAACAAAAACAAGATATGGAGAGAACCCGCATCAAAACGGTGCACTATATGAATTTAATAATTTTTATAGCAAAAATTTTAAAACTTTAAAAGGTGAGGCTAGTTTTAACAATCTCACTGATATAAATGGGGCTGTAAAAATAGCTTCTGCTTTTGGCAGTGAAAATGCTGTTTGTATTTCAAAGCATGGCAATCCTTGCGGGTTTGCTATGAAACAAACTCTACTTGATAGTTACAATGAAGCTCTAAAGTGTGATCCTATATCAGCTTATGGAGGTGTCGTTGCGATAAATGGCATCGTTAATGAAAAATTGGCACTTAAAATGAATGAAATTTTCCTTGAAGTTATAATAGCAGGTAAATTTACAAAAAAAGCAATAGAAGTTTTTTCTAATAAAAAAAGAATAAAACTTTTTGAATTTGGTAAGGAAAGATTGATTATAAGTGATGACAAATATGATTTTAAACATATTAACGGTGGTTTCGTATTTCAAGATAGTGATAAAGTAAAAACTGATGAGATTAAAAATGCCAAATTAGTTAGTGAAAAAAAAGCAAGCAGCAACGATTTTAGAGATCTTGAAATTGCTTATAAAATTGCCAGTTTAACTAAATCTAATTGTGTTGTATATGTTAAAGATTCTGCTATGGTTGCTATTGGTATGGGCATGACAAGCAGAGTTGATGCAGCTAAATGTGCTTTGAGAAAAGCAAAAGACTTAGGGCTTGATGTTAAAGGAAGTGCATTGGCAAGCGAAGCATTCTTTCCGTTTCGTGACTCTGTTGATGCAGCAGCGGAAGCTGGAATAAGTTCTATTATCGAACCAGGAGGCAGCATAAGAGATGATGAAGTTATAAAATCAGCAAATGAGCATAATATGAGCCTGTATTTTAGCGGTATCAGACACTTCTTGCATTAGTTAGAAAATTTATAGTTATATCATAATTTTTATGAATGCCTGTGCTAAAATTTTCAAGTAGTTTTAGTGCATTTTCTCCATCATCGGGATAGGTTGAAATAACGCTTTCTTTATTTTCTATATTGTAAAATTCCTTTATACCGTTTGCAATATCAAAAGATGCGTTCCAGTCAGCTCCCGGTGAGAAAATAACAATATTTTTCTTATTGATAAAAATAATATCAGTATTTCTCAATATCTTTGAAAGCATTTTAATTATATCTTTTATTTGTTTTTTATTTGATTTTATAAAAATCAGCGAAAAATCTCTGTGATATTTATCTTCAAATCTTTCTACTAAAGAGATATGGTGTTTTATCACAGGAAAAATATCTTTAAAGTCTAATTGAATACAAGCCATTGTGTTTCCTAAATTATTAATTTATCAATACCTTTGAAAATAAAGATATTCCATCCGTCATTGTAATTATAAAACAATTTTATCTTATGCGCACTTAAAATATTATCAACCAAATATAATCCGAGTCCAAAGCTATCTTTTTGGTTGCCGTCGCTTGTAAAAGGTTCCTTGTACTCATCCAAATCTTTTGTGAGGTGTTTTCCAGTATTTTTAAATATTATTGCCTTGTTGTTGACTATAATTTTTACTTTTTTATCTTGAGAGTATTTTATAGCATTATCAATCATATTTTTAACAGCAATACTAAATAAATTAAAATCAACTTTCAATGTTATCTCTTTTTCTTTTATAAGCTCTATTTGATTTTTTTCTATCATGGCCAAGTCAATGGCTTGATCTAATATATCAATAAATCGATATGTATTTTGTTCCAATTTGATAAAACCGCTTGATATCTTTTCTATAGTGATAAATTCTTCAATCAAATTTTGTAATTTCTCAAATACTGAAATCAGCCTATCTTTATTTTTGCTATCAGGTAGCATTTCAGCACTAATCCTTCCTTTTGTTATAGGAGTTTTAAGTTCATGCATAATATTTCTTAAGAATAAGATTCTAGAACTATTCAATCTTTTTATCTGTTTAACAGCATTATCAAAAGCATTTGCGACATCTGCTATTTCATCATCATTTTCAAGTCTTACATTTACATCAAGATCACCTTTGGCAAATTTATCTATCTCAATTTTTAATTTTTTAAGTGGTAAAAGTTTTTTTATAGTTAAAATATATGCCATTATTATTAGTATTAATATAGATAAAAATATAGAGCTGTAGATCAAATTTCTGTTAGAATTGTAATTCTTGTCTTTAAGGAGCAATGAGTATTTTTTTGTTGTAACATAAAGATATGCATTTTTATTATTTTTTAAAATCAAAGCTGTACCAATTGATGAAGTGTGCTGAAAAACAATAGGTGTATTATTTACAATCTTAAGAGCTTTTTTAATATTTTTTATCGGCTCCATTTTATATTCTTTTAAAAGTTTAAAAAAATCTTTTAAATTGGGAGAAAAAACCAATTGATACTGAATTGATTTAGACATGAGCGCATATCTGTTTAAAAAATTTTTTGTGTTTTGCTCTTTGTCATATTGATAAAAAAGTACAAAAGTAAAAATTGCACCTACTGTAGCAATGATAAAGATAAAAGTGATACTTGAAAATATTGATGATTTTTTCACTTAAAAATTCTCATGAAATATATTTGTAGCCAATTCCTCTGACCGATTTTATGTGTTTAGGCTCTTTTGGTGATTCGGATAGTTTCTGTCTAATTCTTCCAACTATTACATCTATACTTTTATTGCTACTTTCTTCACTGATTGCTTCAATATTGTATATCAATTCCTCTCTTGATACAACACCGCCTTCTTTTTTCATTAAGTAGCTTAGTATTCCGTATTCAGCTGCGGTTAACTCCAATGCCTTCCCTTTGAGTGTTATCTCCTGTTTTGATTCGTCTATTACTAAATCTTTTTGAATATTTTCATTTGAATTATTTGCCACGATAGGTTTTCTTCTTAGGATTGTTCTTATTCTTGCCTCTAATTCTCTCGGGTTGTATGGTTTTGGAAGATAGTCATCTGCACCATTTTCAAGTGCAGTAACTTTATCTAAAATATCATGTCTTGCCGAAGAGATTATAATGGGTATATCACTCTCCTTTCTGATCTCTTTGCAAACATCTAAACCGTCTATACCGGGTAAAGTTAAATCCAATATTATAATATCAAACTTTTCGACTGATAAAGTTGAAAGACCCAGATAAGGGTCTTCCAAATTTTTTATATGCATGCCAAATTGTTCTAAATATTCAGTTAAAATTTCTGCAAGTTCAGCATCATCTTCTATCATTAAAATCTTTATCATAAGATCTCCGAATTATTTATTTTTACCTGCTGTATATGCAAGTGGAATAACAAAATTTCTTCTTTGAACATAGATTATACCTTTTTTCAAGTTTTTAAGAGCATTATCGTAATCTTCCAAACTTTTTATATGTTGCGAATTGATCTGTATAATCACATCACCTCTTTGAAATCCCATTTCATCTGCTTTTGAGTTATTTTCTACATTTACAACTAAAACACCTTGAACTTTTTTAGGTATTTGATAATTATATCTAACTTGCTTATCTAACTCAGTAACTTTCAATCCGTCTATTAGATTGTTTGTTTTTCCAGTTGCTAAAGTGCTACCTGGCATTTTAGCAAGTTTTACTTTAAAAGTTTTTATTTTATTGTTCTCATTTTCAATTTTAACAGTAATTACTTTATTTGGCTTAAATGAACCAATAATATTTTTTAAACTATTGGCATCTTTTATAGTTTTGCTATCAACTGAAAGTATCAAATCACCTCTTCGTATCCCTGCTTTATATGCCGGTTTATTTTTTTCTACAGAAAGTACAAAAGCTCCATGATCACTGTTGTAAATAGATTTTAATCCTTTACTAAGATTTGTTATAGAGACTCCAAGAAATCCTCTTTGGATCTTCCCATTGTTGATAAGAGCCAAAGCAATCCTTTTAACCATATTTGAGGGAATAGCAAAACCTATACCATTATTTCCTCCACTTCTTGTTATGATTGCACTGTTTATACCTATCAAGTCACCTCTGCTGTCAACTAATGCTCCACCTGAATTTCCAGGATTGATTGAAGCATCTGTTTGAATAAAGTTTTCATATTGGTTTATGCCTACTTGATTTTTATTCAGTGCAGAGACAATGCCGGCAGAAGTTGATTTTCCAATTCCAAATGGATCTCCTATGGCAAATACGATATCTCCAACTTTTAAGTTACTAGAATTTGCAAATTTAATAGGAGTTAAACCTTTAGCATCAATCTTTATAACTGCAATATCTGTTTTTGGATCTCTTCCTACGATTTTAGCTGTATATGTTTTATTTTCTCCGGTAATTGTTACTTTTATCTTGCTCGCATTAGCCACAACATGATTATTTGTAACAATATAGCCATTGCTAGTTACAATAACTCCAGAGCCAAGTGCATACATTTTTCTTTCCAATCTTTTTGGAACTTTGTGATACCTTTGGTTAAATCCTTGTCCAAAAAAATCTCTAAAAAAAGGATTTCTGTAGAGATTATACATTTGATTATTAACAAAAACATTTTTGGTCGTAGAAACATTGACTATACTTTTTTGAGGACCTTTTAATACTGCATAATAAGAAAGTATTTTATCCCCACTTTGACCTGGCACAACTCTCTGCATTACATTGGGTGCTTCTTTAAAGGTAACCTTGGCAGATAAAGTTATGGCAAACAGTGCTGTAAAAAGCACACTTAAATACAATAATTTTCGTTTCATCCTATTCTCCTTGAGTTTAATTTTTAAAAGTATAAGCGATTATTGTAAACGGTAGGTAAATATAAAGAAAAACTTTCAATTTATAATATATTGATTGACATAGACTAAAGTATTATGATATAATTTGGTTAAAATAGTTAGTCAAAGGAGTGCAAATTGAGCAATAGTCTATATGAAACATTGGGGGTTAGTGAAACAGCTTCTGCAGATGAGATAAAAAAAGCCTATAGACGCCTTGCCAGAAAATATCATCCTGATATCAATAAAAATGCTGATGCTGAAGAAAAGTTTAAAGAGATTAATGCAGCATATGAAATACTTAGCAACGAAGAAAAAAGAAAACAGTACGACATGCACGGTGATAATATTTTTGGAGGTCAAAATTTTCATGATTTTGCTTCTTCACATGGTAATGCTGCTGATTTAGATGAAATTTTAAGAAATATTTTTGGCGGTGGCGGCTTTGGCGGCTTTAGCGGAAGCGGTGGCTTTGAAGGTTTTGGAGGTAGTTTTGGACAACAACAAAGAAGGGAACCTGATCTTGATGTAACGGCAAAGATAACTATACCGTTTGATGTAGCAGTCTTAGGCGGCACCCATGCTATCAATTATAATGGAGAAAGTTTTAGCGTTAAGATTCCTGCCGGGATAAAAAATAATGAGAAATTAAGAATTAAAAATAAAGGTAAATCATATAATGGCAGAAAAGGGAATTTGTATCTTATAGTTGAAGTTGCACCAAGTAATGAATACGAGAGAGTGGGAGATAACTTATATAAAAATTTTGATATTCCTTTGAAAACTGCACTCTTTGGTGGCAAAGTCACATTAAAAACTCATTTAAAAGATATAACTCTTAAAGTAGGAAAAAATACAAAACAGGGACAAAAGTTTCGTGTTAAAGGGCATGGAGTCATCAATAGAAAAACAGCTCAAAGAGGAGATTTGTATTTAAAAGCAAATATTGTCTTACCTAAAGTTGAAGAACTTGATGATGAACTTGTCAAAGTAATGGAAGAAAAATTACCAGGAGATTAATATGCATGGATATGAAGAACCAGTTTATCTTATAAGTGTAGTAGCTAAAGTTTTATCAATTCACCCTCAGACATTAAGACAGTATGAAAGAGAAGGGCTGATTGAGCCCTCGAGAACTGAGGGTAGAATGAGATTGTATTCTCAAAGAGATATGGATAAAATAAAAATGATATTAAGATTGACAAGAGATTTAGGTGTCAATTTAGCTGGAGTTGATATCGTTTTACAATTTAAGAATCAAATAGATGAATTTGAGAAAGAGATAGAGCTTTTGAAAAAAGAGTTGGCAACTTTGAAAAAACAAAGCACAATCGATGAAAATAAAAATCTGATTAAAAAAAAGCATTTATATGATGTTATCTTGTTTGGAGAGTAAGAATTGTATTTCACTATTTTTAAACAATTCTATACTATGATATTAAATATTTTTTTGAAAGAGTTTAAATGAAGAATTGCTTATTTTTACTGATTTTTATATCTTCTTTATTGTTTGGAGCAAATTATGCAGCAGCAAGCACGCAAGAGTTGCTCGCGATTGTTAACTATACTGTTATAAAGAAAGATCAAAATTCTATATTAAAAGAATTAAAAAGCAGAGTAAATGAAATGAGTAGTAAGCAAAAAAAAGAGTATTTAAAAATCGTCAAGCAAATAAAGAAAAAAGATGCAAAATAACAAGATTTTTTTACTTGAAGATGATGTAAGCTTAAATGAGACAATTTGCGAATTTCTTGAAGATGAAGAGTATGAGGTTATATGTACCTATGACGGTATAAGTGCTGAAGATACAATATATGAAAATAATTTTGATATTTTGCTTTTAGATGTAAATGTTCCGGGTTTAAATGGTTTTGAATTACTTAAAAAGATTAGAGACAAAGGCGATGAAACACCTGCTATATTTATAACTTCTTTAAACTCCACTGAAAATCTAAGCGATGGATATAGCAGTGGCTGTGATGATTATATACGAAAACCTTTTGAACTTAAAGAGTTACTCTTGCGTATAAAAACTATATTAAAAAGAGGTTTTTATCATAAAAAGGAGAATATAATCACGATTGATTCTGAGACTTACTATGATATTGATAATAAAATACTTATCAAGAATAATAGCAAAATAAATTTAAACAATAAAGAGGAAAAGCTTTTAAAACTATTTTTACAAAATCAAAATCAGATAATATCTCATGATAAGATATATGAAGCTCTTTGGGAATTTGATGAAGTATACAGTGACAATGCACTTAGGACATATATCAAAAATCTTAGAAAAATACTGGGGAAAGACACTATTTTAAGTGTTAAAAAATTTGGATACAAAATTATTACAGAGTGAAAGAAAGAGTTTAATAGCATTTTTATCGCTATATATATTTTTTTCTACTTTGGTTTTGTGTTTTATGATATTTTTATATTATAACTTTCAAAAAGATTTAATGCTTCAGCAAAAAAGAGAATATTTGCAACACTATTCAAAAGGATTTATTTTAAAGCTTCAAAAATTACATAGGAATTTTTCAAAAACACATATATATCCAACAAATAAAAAAATAAGAACAGCAATTTATGACAGCAATAGGGTTAAAATTTTTTCCTTGCTGCATCACAAACCTGATTTAGATAAAATCATATATACTGTCGGAAATGATATTCAGTATGTAAAAGAGTTGGATTATTATTATCTTGGTGCAAAATATGTTGTATTTGAGATAAGCGATCCTTCCTGGTTTCATAAATTTTATCAAAAAACTATTTTGTTTGGTATCCCAATTTTTATTATTATGATAATTTTTGGCTACTTTTTGATGAGATTATTTTTAAGACCAATGAGAGAGGCTTTATTGTTGCTTGATAAATTTATAAAAGATACAACCCACGAATTAAATACACCTGTTTTTGCAATATTGGCAAATATTGAGACTATAGATAAAAATCTATTGGATAAGAAAACTATAAAAAAAATAAACAGGATTAATATAGCTGCAAAAACAATTTCAAATATTTATCAAGATTTGACTTTTTTGGTTTTAAATCATAAAATACAATCTATTGATAAAAATATAAATATTTCAGAAATTCTTAAAGATCGAATAGAGTATTTTGGAATTATTGCAAAATCAAAAAAAATTGATATAATTTCACATATTCAAGATAATGTTATTTTACTTATTGATAAAAATAAAATTACAAAATTCATAGATAATATTATTTCCAATGCAATCAAATACAATCAAATACAAGGAACAATAAAGATAACACTTGATAATGGTTTATTCATTGTTGAAGACAGTGGTATCGGTATAGAAAAAGATAAATTGAATAAAATATTTGATAGGTATCAAAGATTTAATAAAAGCCAAGGCGGTTTTGGCATAGGTTTAAATATAGCTTGGATAATAGCACAAGAGTATAAGATGAAAATAACTGTGAAATCAAAACTCAATGAATATACAAAGGTGGTGGTAAAATGGTAAAATTATTTCTTGTTTTTATTTTAGTAAGTATCAGTTTTGTAAGCATACAGGCAAAAGATAATATTTATCAAAAGAATTGTGTAAGTTGCCACAAAAATCAAGCTGTAACCCTGGATAAGCTTTTTTTCCAATATTTACTAAAATACAGTAGCGAAAAAATGGTAAAGAAATCTCTTTATAATTATTTAAAACATCCGTCATACTTTAAAACAGTTATGCCAAAAGGATATATAAATAGATATGGTGTAAAACTCCCATCAAAACTAAGTGATAAAGAGTTAAAAAAGGCTATAGATATTTATTGGAATAAGTACAAAGTTTTTGGAAAGCTAAAAATTAAAAATTAGTTTACACAATTATTTCACTTTTTTGCTTTATAATTTCTTATATTTTTTAAAGGAGTTAGAATGAAAAAGTTAACATTAGCAACAATATTTATGGTGGGAGCATTGTCTCTGATGGCAGCAGATGGTAAAGCATTGACTCAAAAATGTGCCGGATGTCATGGTGCTGATTTTGGGAAAAAGGCACTCGGAGTTTCAAAAATTGTAAAGAATATGAAAGCCGATGAGATAGTTAAAGCATTAGAAGGATATAAAGCTGGGACTTTTGGAGGTCCGATGAAAGGTGTTATGAAAAGTCAAATTTCTTCTTATAATGATAAGCAGATAAAGGTTATAGCCAAATATATAACCGGATTAAAATAATATTTGACATGCATAAATATAGTTGCCATTAGACTTAATCGTTTAGTGGCAACAAAATAGTAAAAACTGCTCCATTTCTTCCATTATTTGCATATAATTTGCCATTAAAATTATCAGCTATTATAGTTTTTGACATATATAAACCTATTCCTGTACCTGAGCCTTTTTTTGTAGTAAAAGTTGGTTCAAAAATCTTATCTAACAAATCAGCTTTAATGCCTTTTGCATTATCCTCAATTTCTATTTTTATATAATTATCTTCCTTAAAAAGTCTTATTATTATAAATGGATTTTTTATTTTATTGGATTCTAATGCATCTTTTGAATTGTGCAAGAGATTGAGTATAACTTGAGAGAGTTGATTTGGATAAGCTTTATAGGTAATATCATCATCTATTTGAGTTTTGATTTTGATGCCATTGTGTCTTATTATGCCCGCAATAATATTTAAAGCACTTTTTATTGAATCATTAACTTTAAAACTTACTTTTTCTTTATCATTTTTGTAAAAATTTCTAAAATCATCAATAGTTTGTGACATGTATTCTATTTGTTCTAATGAATTTTGAATATACTTATCTAATAATATATTATCTAATTTACCATGTGAGCTGTATAGTCTTATATTTTGAAGTATTAGACTCAGTCTTGTCAGCGGATGTCTCCATTGATGTGCAATATTTGCTAGCATTTCTCCTAAAGCTGCTAATTTTGATTGATTTTCAAGTAATCTGTCCTTTTTTCTATTTTTTTCTATTTCAATATTTACTTTGTGCTCAAGATTATTTGCTAAATCCTTTAATTCGTTTGATTTTTCTTCTAAAGTTTCATACATTTTATTTATTGGTGAAGATAAAAGAAAAGCAAATGGAATTGCAACCAATATTGCCAATAAAACTGTAAAAAAAGTCCTTTTTTCTATATAGCTTCTTTCATTTTTTATTTTTGTAATTTTTTCTATATATATCATTTTTAAGTTTTGGGAATTTTTAAATTGCAATGGCTGAATATAATATTTTTTCTCTTTTATGAACATAGGCTTTTTGACTTGCATAATTATTTTAGCATATTTTGGAAATTCATCATATATTGTTTTTTTATTATTTTTATATTTTGACCAATTAAATATTTTATTTTTGTTGATTATAAAATATCCTTTTTCATCTATTAAATATACATTGAATAATGGTGAAAATGTTAATATTTGTAAATATTGTTTCATAAAAATATTTAAGATTATAAAGCCTTTATAAACATCTTTTATATAGATTGGATAGGCGATTCTAATAACAGGTTTAAATGGTTTTTCTACTTTTCCATGTTCTATATTAAGATCTATATTTGAGAACCATATTATTTTTTTTGGAAGATTCAAACATTGTTTGCAGTAATATCTAAGATGTTTGTTTTGTAGCATTTTTTTTGGAACTTCAAATGCTCTCTTGCCAACCTTTTTTCTCTCAAATCTTATTATCTCATTACCCTTGGAGTCAATATATCTTAACTGCATGTAAAATTTATCACTATTCATCATAGTTAAAAAAAGATTATTTACCGTAAGGTTTTTATTTGGATGTTTTACAAAGTTTAAGAAAGATTTATTGCTGGCTATGGCTTTTAAAGTATCTGAAGCATTTTCATAGAAAAAGTTAAGGTATTGCATTTTATCTTTTGCATGTGTCTTTGCTTGATGTTCAAATTTATTAATCGATGTTAAATTATTAAAATAAATATGTAGTGCAAAGATTGAGGAGAGCAAAACAATAGCAAAAAGCAAATATGAAAAAAATAAAAAAATCTTAAATCTCTTTTTTTGCCTTTTAAGGTTTCGAAGTTCAATCATATTTTTCTATTTTGTATCCAGAGCCTCTTATATTTATTATAAAATTATGTTTTAGTTTTGCTCTTAATTTTTTTATTTGTGTTCTTAAAGTATTGCTGTTGATAGGTTTTGCTTGCCATACATATTCAATTATAGTATCATAGCTGACAATATGGGGAGTGTTTTTGATAAGTAGAAATATTAAATTTTTCTCATTTTTACTGAGCTCTATTTCATTATCTTCATTATCAATTAATTCTAATTTGGTGATATCAAACTTGTAAGTGTTATTTAGAACAATAATATTGCTTGAAGAATTTTTAAGTAATAGTTTATTGATTCTAAGCTCAAGTTCTTCAAAATAAAAAGGCTTTCTTATATAATCATTACAGCCAAGAGAGTATGCCTCCTTGACATAATCAATCTCTGACATTGATGTTATAAAAATAACAGGCGTATTTATATTAAATTTTCTAAGCTCTTTTAAAGTATCAAAGCCATTAAATCCTGGGAGATTGATATCTAAAAGTAGTATATCATAGTTTTCAAGATTCATATCATCAAATAACTCATCAGCATTCTCGTAGCCACTTACCTCATGGCCTTTCATCTTGAAATAAGTCTCAATTTCATCTCTTATAAATCTATCATCTTCCAATATGAGGAGTTTCACTAAAAAAATTCCTTAAAATTTATATACAATAATAAAATGAATTGATTAATCAGTATCTGTTTCAAATTACATTATACCCATAGTCTGCAGATATTTTTTAAGCCCTTCTTTTTTATAAATACCTTTTGAAACATAGTTTAAGAAAATAATCATTTGCTTAGGATCAGCATATCCTGGTAATTGTATGATTTTATTCCAATGTTTGTCGAATATTATAATTTGTGGAGTTGCTTTGACGCTAAAGCCCATTTTTAACGAAACTGTGTTGGTTTTTTTTGGTGATTTTTTATCCCCCATATCATATTCGTGATATTCATCAAGAGGGATTGAGTATACATTAAAACTCTTTTTTAATATACTATGCAAAACTTTATTTGTTTCTATATCCTTTTTAAGAATTTTGCAATAAGGACAAGTTTTTGTTTCAAACAAAAGTAGAACATTTTTTCCATTTGCAATCAACTTTGTTGTATGCTTTAAGATATTATCCTTCGCATTTAAAATTGTAAATGATGTTAATAATATGAGAATCAATATATAAAATTTTTTCATAAATCCCTCTTTAAAAATTTTGATAAAATCATTTTTTATCTTTTATGATACCTTTTTTTATATAAAACTTTTTTAAAGCTTTATATACATCTGTATTTTTTCTATTCTTACCGAGCCATAAGCCACTTTTTACAAAATCAAGTGTAACTAAAAATTGTTTTGCAGGCATATATCCTGGTACTACAAATATACTCTTACCACTTTTATCAGTAAAGATCAGTGTTGGAACAGAAGTAACATTATAGATATCGATTAATGTTTTTGTATCGACATCCATTATTTTACCTTCATGCTCAATTTTATGCCTTTTATTTTTTAAAGCATTTAAACTATATGTTGAAAATTCATTCTTTAACTCATTATACAGTTTTTTATTATTATGTATATCGAGTCTCAATTTTTTGCAATACGGTCCATTTGTAGTTTCAAATATTAGAATCATATACTTGCCTTTTGGTGTGACCAAAGCAGTATCTTTAAAAACTCCGTCTAAGTTGACTGTTGGTATAGTATTGCTTACCTGTGGGATTTGTTTTTTAACTTTATCTTTTTTCACTACATTGTTTGATTGATGGCTTATAGTTTTTACTGAAGTGTTTTCATTGCATCCAGCAAATAAAAACAGGGTTGCAAAAAGCAACCCTGTTAAAACTTTAATATAAGTTTTTCTCATTTTTTAAGCCCTTTTACATATCCGTGAAAAATCTTATTAACCTTATTGATATGGTCTTTATCGGTTAATATTCCAGGATTTGTGTTTACTTTTGCCCATAATTTTTTATTGGACATGTTTTGGTGGCAACCCATGCAAACTCCTGTTCTTTCCATTTTTTCTCTCATGTCTTGATCAAGTGGACGAGATGCTGGCCAATGAGATCCAACATTAGCTAATTGCTTTCCATCTCTTGTTACTACTTTTGACCATGCAAAATCCATACCAGGAATCGCTTGAATCTGTACTTGTGTGTGCGATGAAGCAAATTTACCATTTGCAAGATTTTGTAAGTCAACTTTGACATTTTTATCTTCATCTACGATACTGTTTTTCTTTCCGTATCCAAGTGCTTTTTGACTAGAGTGACAGCTTTCACAGGTTCTAGCGTGTAGTGTTGTTGTATGGGGTTGAACCGGAGACATATCGATAGCATCGACTATATGACCATTATCATGAACTCTGGCTTGTTTATTAAGTATCAGGGTTTCTCCTTTTGGTCCGATTACTGTATAAGTTACTTGACATCCTGGAATGATAGGGGTCACAAGGCCTTCTCCGTTTATTCCAAGTATTGGATTTTCCCACTCAGTGTAACTTCTTGTTTCGCTTGATTTACCGATTTGTCTTTTGCCTTTTGTTCCAAGAACAGACTCGCTTGTTTCACCATTTTTAAAGTGAGTTGAACCACTTGCAATCCAGTCGATTTTACTTTTACCTTTTCTATAATCAGTTTTAACATGACATCCGTAGCATTGTGGAGCCCAACTAGAATGACATGCATAGCATTCCAATTTTTTCATATGTGCTTTAACATCATACATTGCAACTTGACCGTTTTTGGATAATTTTTTCTTAATTTCCAATGACTTAAGAACAGGTACAATTAAATCTTTACCACTTGCCAAATGAGCGATAACAGTATTTGATCCTTTTTTCTTAACAACATTACCAAGTGGATTTCCTCTGGTACTTAGTAGATATCCACCCTCAGGATTATAAACTGTACCTTGCTTCATCCAGTTAGGAAGTGCATTGGCTAAACCTCTTGCCCCTTCTGGTGCACCGACGGCGAGATTGTTTTCACCATATCCTATTTTTAATTCCCAAGGAAATTTTGTAGTAGTGCCATGACAGTCTGAGCATTCTATCTCAACTTGACCCAAAGTAGTTCCTGCGATATTGCCATCGCCGTGCATATCTATGGATGTGTGACAATCTTGACAAGTCATACCGGCTCTAAAGTGAATGTCAGATTTTAAATGTTGATATCTTTTGCCATGAGTTTTAAGCTGAGGTTTTCCTCCTGGTCTTAATGGTGAGCCATAAGGTTGTTCCATTAAACCCATAAATGAAACACCGATTCTTTTACCTCTGTTGTGACAAGAGTTACAAGTCTCAGGGTGAATACCGCTAAATGTTACACCAGTTGAGGGTACATGTACTTTGGCATCTCTTGTGGCTTGCATTTCATGAACGAGTAAATGACCATGCTCTTTTTTATTGATAGTCGGATCATTTCCTTCATAGTAACCTTCATTTCCATAAGGTATATGACAAGAACTACATCCCATTCCTCTCCAGTCGCCTCTGCCTTTTCTTCCTCTTACACCTATATGACATCTTTGACAGTCACTTCTTTGATAGCTTATAGAAGCATCATAAGCAATCTCTTTTTCTGTTTTTCCCGCCAAATCTTTTCGGCTTTGAGGGGGCAAAGGAAGTTGCTTAAGCTCAGTTGGAAACTGATCAGGATACTTCTTGATCATAGAAAGCATATATTTTTTATATACTTTTGTTCCCCAAGAAGGAGTTTTGCCATCAGTATCTTTAGTAGCATAATCTCCGTATATAACCTTTTGAGTATCCAAGCTTCCCCAAGTATGAAGGTTGCCCTGAATTTTGCCAGCCTCAGTTGCCATCAATGCTTTTTTCATATTAGCTACTGTGTCAGCATGGCAAAGACCGCAGGTTTTATCCATGATCCAAAAACTTCCAGGGTCTCTAACAAATGCTTCTAAACCACCAGGGTGTCCCGGAGCCCCTTTGTGAGCTGCCATTTTTGTAGTTGCTTTTACATTACCACCATGGCAGATAGTACAACCAGCAGGATCTCCAACGCTGGCACCCAATGCTTTTATCTGCTTCATCATACCAGAGTCTTCACTTCTTATATGTTCTATGCCTTTGTGACACGACAGACAATCAGCAAAAGTCCAAGTAGACAGTAAAGCTATAAAAAGTATAACTTTGCTTAAGTTAGATCTTAACATAATTTCTCCTTTTTTATAATCTTATTGTTATGACTATTCGAAATTGTAGCAAATGAAAGTGCCTGTAAAGTGCTTTTTCTGATATAAAATACTATTTATATAAATTTATATAAATTTAAGAATATAATCAGTATTATTTTCAAAAATAAAAAATTATTATAGTTTGATGATATTATTTTGATGTAAGGAGATATAGTGAAAAAAATATTTTTATTGTTTATAATGTTTACCTTTACTTTATCATTGTTTGGTTCAGAACTTGGAATTGATTGGAGAAATGATGTAAACGATGCCAAAGAAGCGGCAAAAAAGCAAAAAAAACCTATTATTGTTTTTTTACATTCAAGAAGTTGTTTTTACTGTCCCAAGATTATTGAACAAGTATTGCCAAATCCTAAGGTTAAAAAATTCTTAAATAAAAATTTTATCAAGTTAGCTCTTGATACATCAACAGGCTCTGATTCTATTGAAGATGAAGTTACAGATCAGGCGCCTGATAGGTTTATTGTAAGTATTACTCCGGCTTTTATATTTATGGGACCAAATGAAGAAAAGCTGGCAAGAAATGGTAAAAAATATATGATAATATATGGATATTGGACTCCACAACAATTGATTAAATGGGGAAAAGACGCTCTAAGGAGATTTCATAAATTATATGGAAAAAAATATGGTCTCATAAAGGAAAAAAATTGAAAAGTTTTATAATTTTATTATTGCTGACGGTTTCATTTTTATATGGAGCAAAAGAAAAAAGAGGGCAAAAATATTATCTAAAAAGATGTAGCAGTTGTCATGGAAGTGGAAAAATGTGGGGCAATGTTGCTACGATAGATGAGTGGAAAAGTTTTTTTTCAAATGATATAAAAGATTTGAAAAGCTTCCATAAAGATAATCCTAAAGTTTTAACATATTTAAATTCTAATATTTTTAAGAAAGAAAAAAATAGAATGGGAAGATTTTTGCAAGAATTTGCCAGCGATTCTGAGTCAATTCCGAGTTGTAATAATTAGTAATTTACTTTATCAGCTACTAAAAACTAGGATATTTAGATATCTGGAGCTGGCTTTCCAAAGTGATATCCTTGGACAAATTTGATACCAATTTCTTGTAGTTTTTGAGCCACTTCTTTGGAGTGAACAAACTCAGCTATAAGCTCAATATCAGTTTTTTTTGTAAACTCAAGGATAGTTTTGGTAATGATTTGAGATGTTTTATCTTTATCAATATTTTTTATCAAAGTGCCATCGATTTTAAGTGTGTTTATATTTAATCTTAAAAGTTCTTCAAAATTAGAATATCCGCTTCCAAAATCATCTATGGATATTTTACAATTATATTTTTTTACTAAAGTTATAAACTCAGATATTTGTTTATAACTCATCATCTCTTCGCTCTCAAGAAGCTCAAAAGTCAAGTGATTTGTGATATCTTTATTTAATTCAAGAATATTGATAATCTTATCTCTGATTTTTATATCAGTCATATTACTGTTTGGGATATTGACACTGATATATACATTTTTTTCTCTTATCTTTTTTAAAGAAGCAAGAAGCATAACTTCTGTAATTTTACTTATCAATTTTGCTTTTTTGGCTATATCTAAAAAATAAAAAGGAGACAATACTTCACCATCTTTTTTTATCAGCCTGACTAAAGCTTCGTATTTTACTATTTTTCCACTGTTTAAGTTTACTATTGGCTGAAAATATGGTACAACTCTATGCTCAAGCAAAGCTTTTTTTAGTCTTGATAAGATTTCTAAATTTTTTTCTAAATTTTTGGCTGTATTAAAATCATCCTTATATATTTGATACATTGTCGTATATGATAATTTGACTTTTTTTAAGGCTATGTCAGCACATTCAAGAAGTTTTGGCTGATTATAACTAACACCGATAGAAACAGATATGTTTATACTATGATTATCTATCTCAAAGATAGTGTTATTTATCTCATGTAAGATTTGTAAAACTTTATCTCCAAAATCTGTTCCATATAAATTATTGATATTTTTAAAGTCATCTATGTTAATAAGTATCAAAGAAGGATTTTTGAAAGTTTTTTTATCCTTTTTATAGCATGTTCTGTTGCTTAAGCCTGT
>WFMT01000296.1 GCA_015488975.1 Campylobacteraceae bacterium
CAACAACATGGATATAATCCCTCACCCCTGTTCCATCAAGAGTATCATAATCATCTCCAAATATGTTAAGATACTCTCTTTTACCTACTGCTACTTGTGATATGAAAGGCATTAGATTATTTGGAATGCCATTGGGGTCTTCTCCTATGAGTGCCGATGCGTGTGCACCTACTGGATTAAAATATCTAAGAAGAAGTATTTTCCACTCATTATCAGATATTGCAATGTCTCTTAATATATCTTCTATAAAAAGTTTACTTCTGCCGTATGGATTAGTAGCACTTAAAGGAAAATTTTCTGAAATCGGCAGACTTTTTGGCTCACCATATACAGTGGCTGAAGAGCTAAAAACTATCTTTTTACACTCAAATTCGCTCATCACTTCAAACAGACAAATGCTTCCTGAAATATTATTATCATAGTATTTCAACGGTTTTTGCACAGACTCACCCACTGCTTTAAGACCCGCAAAGTGAATGACTGCATTTATAGAATAGTTTTTAAAAGTTTCCCGAAGTTTTACTTTGTTCTTGATGTCTGCATCAACTACTTTTATGGGTTGCCTTACGATTTGCTCTATTCTTCTTATAGCTTCATGACTTGAATTTGAAAAATTATCATAAACAATTATATCATATCCTGCATTGATGAGTTCAACAACAGTGTGACTTCCTATATATCCAGCTCCACCGGTGATGAGTATCATTTGATTTCCTTTGATGTATTGTGGGTAAATTCCGGTATTATCTCTTTTAAAAGTTTCAGTTTATCGTCAGTTTTTAAGAGTTCTTCTATTTGCCTGTTTAATTTGTCTATATCAAAAAAAGTATTTTCGGCCACCATTATAGAGTTATATTTTGTTTTTGCATCACTTTGATTTATCAGTAACTCTTCATACAGTTTCTCTCCCGGTCTTAATCCGGTAAATTTTATCTTTATGCCACTTTTTCCACTAAGTTTGATCATATTTTTTGCCAAATCTGCTATCAAAACCGGCTTGCCCATATCCAATATGAAAAGTTCACCGCCGTTAGCTACTGCCCCGGCTTGAAGTACCAACTCACAGGCTTCTGGTATAAGCATAAAGTATCTTGTTATCTCTGGATGAGTTACTGTTATGGGGCCACCTGCTTCTATCTGTTTTCTAAACTTTGGTATAACTGAGCCACTGCTGCCAAGCACATTACCAAATCTAACAGCAGCTATTTCGGTATCTTTTGAGTCAACATTGCTAGCGTATAACTCACAGATTCTTTTTGTCGCTCCCATGACATTAGTCGGTCTTACTGCTTTATCAGTTGATATGAGTATAAATTTTTTAACTTTATGCTTTATAGCGAGATCTATGCAATTTTTGGTGCCAAGTATATTATTTTCAATTCCTGCTGCGATATTTTCCTCGACAAGGGGGACATGCTTGTAGGCAGCTGCGTGGATGATGATATCTGGGCGGCATTGGGATATGATTTTATCCAACATGTCTGCATCTAAAACACTGCACATGTATGATTTGATTTTGGCAGATTCAAGCTCTTCTTTTATGGTATATAAGTTATACTCACTTCGCTCTATCAAATATAGTTTATTAACTCCATATTTTAAACATTGCCTGCATATTTCGCTCCCTATGCTACCACCTGCACCGGTAACTAAGACTTTTTTGTCTTTTAAAAATGAAGCTATTGCTTTTTTGTCCAAGTCTTGAGGATGTCTTGCTAAAAGATCTTCTACGCTGATATGTTTTAACTGTTTTGTAAAAAGTTCATTTGATAGTATTTTCTCAAGGGAGGGGAGTATCTTAACTTCTTTAAAGTAGTTATCGATCTCTTTATGGACAGAGATTATTCTTTGTGGTTTTGCTGATGGCATTGCTATGACGAGAAGATCAGGCTTTTTATCTTTTTTTATAAGTTCTTTTAGTTTCTCTTTCGATACTATTTTTATACCATCGATACTTCTTTTTTGCAAGTTTTCGTCATCATCTACAAAATATTGTATTTTGTATTTTGAATTTCTGTACTCCTCCTCTAACTTCAAACCAGCTTTTCCGGCACCATATATAACTAATGTTTTATCTTTTTTTATTTTGCTTTTGTTGATGAGAAGGTAGTATAAATACATAAAAAAATTCATGATAAATAGGTAGAAAAAAAGTTCTGAGAGAAAAAAAGATATAGGTAGTTTGGTGTAAAAAAATGGCATGTAAACTACAAAAGCACACATATAAACGAAACTTTTTATCAAAAATGTTTTTTGAGTAGCCTTACTCCATGAAAGTGAGTAATCTTGGAATATCAAACTTGAAGCAACTATACGGGTTAAAATGACCCATAACACCACATAAACTTCAAATGGTTTGTGAAATATCCAAAAAGTCCAGGCAAAGGTAGCAAAGCTTAGAAATATAATGATAATGATATTTAAAAGTCTTTTATCAAAGTGGTGTTTCATTTTATGGTCTCCTTTTCAAAGATATAAAATCTTTGAAAATTCCTCGCACTAAAGCTTTGCCTATCGGCAAGAATGAAGATTTTCATTTTATGGTCTCCTTTATAAAGATATAAAATCTTTGAAAATTCCTCGAATTTATGTTTTGTTTATGACTTTGCTTGAAAAATGGTGATTGCTTCATGCAAATCCTTTTTTATTGTCTATATATCTTACAATGATATACAATATTATAAGTGAGATAAAAAATGAGATAAAAATATTTGGGATAAAATAAACCAGACAAAAAAGCAATATATTTACAAAACTTGCAAAAACAACTACTTTGCTATGGCTCCATCTGCTTTGAGTCAATCTTTGATAAGCATGTTTTTTGTGTGCGAGGCTGAGTTTTTCGCCGTTTTTATATCTACGATAAAGTGTAAGGGTTGCATCAAACCAAAAAAGTCCAAACAACACAACCCATATCCAGAAATTTTTAGCTTGCAAATTTGTACTATAAATCATAAATATAGCTATATTGTATCCAAGAAGTGTACTTCCTGCATCACCCATGAATATCTTAGCCTTATGCCAATTCCAAACTAAAAAGCCCAAAACAGCAGCAGTAAAAACCAAAAAGTAATTTCCCCCAAAAAGTAAGAATCCGGCAATTCCCAAAAATACAGCCTCACTCCCGGCATACCCATCAATACCATCTAAAAAATTATATAGATTTATAAACCAAACTATCATAAACAGAGCAAACACATTGGTGAATATTTGATTTGTTATCGTAAAATAATACAAATTAATTTTACAGAGTCCGCCTAAGATATAAAGAGAAGTTCCAGCTACAATAAATTGAGTTAAAAGTCTTATTTTTGGGCTTAGGTTATATATATCATCAAAATAACTTACGACAAAGATAACAATCCCTGTCATCAGAGCAAAGTATAAAGAGCTGTCTATATTATGCTTGAAAAATAGATAAGATATGCCTGCAAACCAAGTGATACCTACTGCTATACCTCCTCCATAAGGAGTTGCGATGCTGTGAGAACTTCTGTCATTTGGGATATCGACAAGAGATTTTTTTACAGCATAGTTTTTTATCAAAAATGTCAATATAAAAGATATAAAAGCTAAAACTACATAAAACATTTATTTTTGCTATCTCTTTAACTCATAAACTTTAGCGAGTGGATTTAATATAACAGGTTTGTATAAATCTTTATCATAATTTTGCAATACAAAAAGTTGGATATACATTGAGTTGTACATTTTTTTATCCAAAACTATGAATCTGCCATAATTTTTCATATATATGACATTTATCGGTGATTTTGGATCTATAGTTTGTATATCTCTTATCAATTCGCCTTTTTTATTGTAAAGTGTAACTACAAAATGATTTATTTTTAATACTTGTCTTCCTATCTGAATTTCACCTTTGTTTTTGATGATTTTGATACCTCTTCCAAGATTTAAGATATTGCCTTGACTTGCAAATCTTCTGGTTTGATAAAAAAAGTTATTTGGCAACTCTTGTCCGTTTGAGAGGTCTATGTTTGAGAAAAGATTAATAGTTGGAAATATATTCATCATTCTATCTGGAAGATATATGAAGATATTTCTTGTTTTCTTAGGTAACTTGAATTTTTTTGATTTTAAAGCTTGCAAGAAATTATTTATGCTTTTATAGCCGTAGTGTTTCATCTCTTGAGGTAGATTTTCATTGAATTTGTCTTTATAACCTAGTTCTGTATATTCGACATCGAGCCTTATGATATTTGCGGCACTTACTTGATCATGAGTTAAAGCATAACTAACTGGAAAATCAACCTGACCTATGTGCTTTCCTCCATCTATCAATGTTTTCACATCGCTATAATATCTTATAGGGTATCCATAATCCCACCAAGTGACTACATAATCCTCTCGCCCTGCTATATGTTTTAGCTTGTTTAAGACGCTTACTTCTTGTCTTGAAAAAACCGTTGGAACTCTATATCCTATGATATGTATGATATTTGGGTACAAAATGGCAATAGTTGCAAGAGATATAAAGCCTGCTTTAACTATTTTGAGAGTTGTTTCCTTGTATATAAAGGTGTTAAAAATCTTAGAAATGAAAAATATAAGATAAGATATGCCAAGAGCCATAGGCGGTACTGCATATATAGTAAACCTAAGACCACCTTTTAAAGCCAAAAAACCAAGTCCTGCCATAGGTAAAGCAAGCCACATAGCTTTATATCTTAAAGAGAGCAGCAGATACCCAATAACTGCCAAAATAAAAGTAACAGTGCTTCCGCTTATCCTATCTGCAAAGATTGCAAAAGGTATTCTTCCTGCTTCTCTGACTGTTTTATTTAC
>WFMT01000297.1 GCA_015488975.1 Campylobacteraceae bacterium
AGTGAATCCTTTGGGTGGGGCAAGTATAGCTGTTTATAAAAAGATAAATGAAATATACTCTCTTGATATGGATATTATAGATCCATTTGTAGATCCTACTTTTTCTTTTATGCATTTAGACCATGACGGTAAAATCAGGATGGATTGCTCATCAGTTTATGCGATGGCAGGATTGATTGGACTAAAAGATAAGTATGATATAGCGTTTGCCAATGATGTTGATTCTGACAGGCATGGCATAGTTACGCCAAAAGGCGGACTTTTAAATCCAAATCATTATCTCAGTGTCGCTATTTGGTACCTGTTTAAATATAGACATTGGGGTCAAGGGTTAAAAATAGGAAAAACTTTAGTTTCAAGTTCTATGATAGATAAAGTTGCAACATCTCTAAACAGAAAGATATATGAAGTGCCTGTTGGTTTTAAGTGGTTTTCAAAAGGTTTGTTTGATGGTGAGCTTGGATTTGGAGGTGAAGAGAGTGCGGGGGCTTCTTTTTTGAGATTTGATGGGAGTGTTTGGACTACAGATAAAGACGGAATTATACTCAATCTTCTCTCAGCTGAAATCATTGCAAGTCAAAAAAGGGATTTAAGTGATATTTACAGCGATTTTGAAAAAAGTTTCGCAAAAGCATATTATGCAAGAATAGATGTTACAGCAACCAAAGAGCAAAAAGATATATTGAAAAATATAGAGCCAAAAGATATAAAAGAAAAGAGTTTAGGTGGTGAAAAGATAGAGTATATTTTTTCAAAAGCTTCAGGAAACGGTGCTAAAATAGGTGGGGTTAAAATAGTTACAAAAAACAGTTGGGTTGCCTTAAGACCATCTGGGACAGAAGATATTTATAAGATTTATGCAGAAAGTTTTATATCGTTGGAGCATTTAAAATCTATACAAAACGAAGCTAAGCAAATAATAAAAAAAGTTTTTAAGGAGGGATGAAATGATACAGTATGAGAGATATTTGGATGTAGAAATTGATGAAGAAAACAGTATGCTTTTGCTCAATGCATTTGGCTCGATGATACGAGAGAGAGAAAAAGGAGTTAGCGGATACTATAATCTTCCTGATGATTCTATCCATCTTTTAAAAGAGGTAGAAAATTATATTATAAATGAAGATGGAATTTATCAAAGTGCTGAGAATATTGTACTTATAGGGATTGGTGGTTCATCTTTGGGTACAAAAGCCGTAAATTCTATGTTAAAGCATAAATATAAAAATATTAAAAATTTACTTTTTTTGGAAAATCCTGATCCTTTGAGTATATCAAAAATATTTTCACAGATAAAAAAGGAAAACTCTATATTTGTAGTAATATCCAAATCCGGGGGAACTATAGAGACAACCTCTATTTTTAAGACAGTTATTGCGCATTTTGATATAGATTTAAATACAGCTGAAAATAAGAGAGTGCTTATTGTTACCGATGATGGCTCGCCTCTATGTAAATTTGCTGATTTTCACGGTATCAAAGTTTTTGTTATACCTCAAAATGTAGGAGGGCGATTTTCTGTTTTGAGTGCGGTTGGAGTGGTTCCTTTGAAATTGGTGGGATTTGATGTTGAATCGATACTAAGAGGTGCAAAATCAATAATGGATAAATTTTTTGACAGCAAAATTGAAAGTATAGGCTTAAAAGCTCTTTTTTATGCACAGAAAAAATATCCCGTGAATGTACTTTTTTCTTATGCTGATTGTTTGGAAGATTTTACCAAATGGTTTGTGCAGTTATGGGCTGAGTCTCTTGGAAAAATTGACAAAGAAGGTAAGCATACCGGTTTGACTCCTATTGGACACATAGGCTCAGTAGATCAACACTCTTTTTTGCAACTTATTATGCAAGGAGTAAGAGATAAGACAGTTACATTTATAAAAGTTGAAGATTTTGAAAATGATTTGATTGTTCCTTCTATATCTTTAAAAAATATTGAAAAAGTTGATTATATAAACTCTCACTCTTTTAATGAACTCATAAATGCAGAGTGCGATGCGACAAAAGAGAGTTTAATTGCTGAAAATATTCCTGTTGATAGTATAACTTTGGATATAATAAGTGAAGAAAATATAGGAGAAATGATAATGTATTTTGAATTGCTTACTTCATATACGGGTTTGCTTCTTGGGATAAATACTTATGACCAGCCAGGTGTTGAAAATGGTAAAAAAATATTAGTTAAAAAATTTGGAGGCGATAAATAGATGAAACTGATTGATTATGATATAAATGATAAATATAGCACAAAAGTCGCTTACTTTTCGATGGAGTTTGCAATAGATCAAGCTTTTAAAAATTACTCAGGAGGACTTGGCTTCTTAGCAGGTTCTCATCTTAGAAGTGCGAATGATTTAAGACAAAATACTATCGGTGTGGGGCTTTTGTGGAGTTATGGATATTATGATCAACACAGACATGAAGATAGAAGTTTAAAGATAGATTTTTTAAGAAAATTTTACTATTTTATAAAAGATTTAAATACTAAAGTAACAGTTATGATAAATTCCAAGCCAATAACAGTAAAAGCTTATCTTTTGCCTTCATCTTGTTTTGATACTGCACCTTTAATACTACTCTCAACAGATGTTTTTGAAAATGATTATTTGGCAAGGACAATTACTCACAAACTGTATGATGCCAATGAAGAAACAAGAATCGCTCAAGAGATAGTTTTAGGTATTGGTGGAGTAAAGGTTCTTGAAGCCCTTAATGAAGAGATAGATATTTATCATTTAAACGAAGGGCATGCCTTGCCTTTGGCATTTAAGCTTTTGGAAAATTTAGAAAGTTTGGAAGAAGTTAGAAAAAGAGTCGTTTTTACTACTCATACTCCAGAAATGGCAGGAAATGAAGAACATGATGTGTACCTTTTAGAGAGGATGGGTTTTTTTAACAACTTAGGAGTAAAGGAAGTAAAAAAAATACTAAATTATGAAGATGATAATTTTTCTTTAACGATAGGAGCTTTAAAAGTTTCAAAAATTGCCAATGCAGTTTCTAAAATACATGCGAAAGTTGCCAATGCAATGTGGAGTGGAGTGAAAGGAAAATGTGAGATCATAGGTATAACAAATGCACAAAATATGAGGTATTGGGCTGATAAACAGTTGGTCAGCTGGTTTCAAGAGCATGAAGAGTACCAGATAACAGGGAGAAAAAAGCATTTAAAAAGGTTGCTTTTTGAAGAAGTTGCAGACCAAACAGGAAAGATATTTGATCCCGATATTTTAACTATCGTATGGGCGAGAAGATTTGCCGAATATAAAAGACCATGGCTTTTAACTTATGATATGCAAAGATTTAAAAAACTTGTAAATAACACCAAAAGACCTGTGCAAATCATTTGGGCAGGTAAACCTTATCCACTTGATTATCGTGCTGTCAATATGTTTAATGAGCTTATTAAAATTGCAAAAGAGTATAAAAATGTAGCTGTTTTAATAGGGTATGAATTGAGGCTTTCAAAACTTTTAAAACAAGGAGGTGATATTTGGCTAAATACTCCAAGGTATTCAAGAGAAGCAAGCGGTACCAGCGGAATGAGTGCAGTTGCAAATGCCTGTATTCATTTTTCCATTGATGATGGATGGCATGATGAGTTTTATAAAGATGATATTAATTCATTTACAATCCATCATGCAGATACAACTCTTAGTACAGAAGAGCAAGATAAAAAGGATTATGAAAGTATGATGAATATCTTGGAAAAAGAGATACTGCCTACTTACTATGATGATGAAAAAAAATGGGTGCAAATCATACAAAACGGTATGGATGATATACGGTATTTTGACTCTTCCAGGATGGTTAGAGAATATTATGAAAAAGTTTATAAAAAATAAAAGGAGGATGAAATGTTGAAAGTTAAGAAAAATGCGGATAAAGCTTGGGTTACATTTACTTATGTTCCAGCAAATGAGGAAAAAACTGTTGAGATAACAGGCTCTTGGAGTGACTGGAGTAAAGAAAAAATGAAACAAAAGAAAAATGGGGATTTTTATATAACAAAAATACTTCCGGTAGGACAAATTTATGAATTTAAATATTTGATAGATGGTAGTATTTGGGAAAATGAAGCAGATGCTTTGGAAGTTCAAAATAGTTTTGGGAGTGCTAATTCTGCCATAGAAGTCTAAGTAAATCTTAAAAAGGATAAAAAATGCCCAAGAAGATAAAAGCCGTGATGATGGCAGGCGGATTTGGTACAAGAATCCAGCCGCTGACCAATTCGATGCCAAAGCCAATGTTACCGATATTTAATTTTCCTATGATGGAGCATACTTTAAAAAAGTTAGTTGATATCGGTATAAAAGATATAATTTTTTTATTGTATTTTAAACCTGAAATTATAAAAAATTACTTTGGAGACGGAAGTAAGTGGGGTGCAAATATAGAGTATGTACTGCCTGCGGAAGACTACGGGACTGCCGGGGCTGTTGGATGTGCAAGAGAATTTTTAGATACTACTTTTATCATAGTCAGCGGAGATTTGGTGAGTGATTTTGATTTTGAAAAAATTATTAAACATCATTACAAAGTAAATGCAAAACTCTCCATAACTCTAACTTCTGTTGAAAACCCTCTTCAATTTGGTGTGGTTATTACAAATGATGAGGGAAAAATAGAAAAATTTTTGGAAAAACCAAGCTGGGGCGAAGTTTTCAGTGATACTATAAATACAGGTATTTATGTGATTGAGCCTGAAATATTGGATTATATTCCAAAAGAGGACAGCTTTGACTTTGCTAAAGATTTATTTCCACTTCTTATGGAAAAAGGAGTAGATTTGATGTCTTACAATGCGAAAGGTTACTGGAGGGATGTGGGTAATCCCGAGAGTTATAAAGAAGTGTATGATGATATCTTTAATAATAAATTAGATTTTAAAATACCAGGGAAGAAGATAAAATATCCTGATGGGATTTTACATTTAACCGGAGAAAGTAGTATTGATCCAAGTGTTGAGATAGTCGATAGTGTTGTTATAGGAACAAATGTCAAGATAGGTAAAAGGACAAGGCTACATAATGTTGTTATAGGCGATAATGTAGTCATAGGTGAAGATTGTAGGGTTAGAAATTCTGTTTTTTGGAATGATATAGATATTGGTAAAAAATGTATACTTGATAATTGCGTCATTTGCAATGATAACAAAATAGATGATTTTGTTACGGCAAAGGCAGGAGTTGTTTTGGCTGAGGGGTGTGATGTCGGCAAACTTGTAAAGTTTGAACAAGATGTGACAGTCTGGCCTCATAAAAGTATAGAGGCAACTTCTATCGTTAATAATAATATCGTATGGGGAAGTAAATATAAAAATTCTCTTATTGAATATGGAAGAGTTATAGGAAAGAGTAATGTTGAGCTTTCTTGCGAAATGTCTTGCCAAATCTCAGAAGCATTTGCTGCACAGTTGCCTGTTGGAAGTACGGTTATAGTAGCAAGAGATCACAGTAAAAGCGCAAGGATGTTAAAGAGAGCATTTTTAGGAGGATTGCTTTCTGGGGGTATTAATGTTATAGATTTAAAGGCTATGCCTCCAGCGGTTTTAAGATATAATTTAGGAAATGATGACAGTTTAATCGCAGGTATTTATTTTAGACAAAATATGAATGACCCTACTAGTGTAGAATTTACCTTTTTTACTGAAGAGGGGCTTAGGATAGATACTGATATGTCAAAATCAGTTGAAAAAGCATTTTTCCAACAAAAATTTAGAAGAGTTGAGTATAATAGGATAGGAAGAATAAGGGAAAACTATATTCATCATTTAGATGAATGTCATAAGTATAAAAGTGCCATTGAAAATGCTATTGATCACAGTATTATCAAAAAAAATAATTTTAAAGTAGTAGTTGATTTGATGTTTGGCGGAACGAAGGATATCTTTCCTGAAATTATGGCCGATATTCAAGTGGAAAATATCTTACTAAATGCTTATACTGATTATCACAAGATGGCAAATATTTTACACATTGAAGAAAAATCAAAAGAAGAAGTTTCTGCCATTGTAAAAAGTCTTGGTTTGAGCTTGGGAATACTTATGTATCCAAATGGTCAAAGGCTTTCTATCGTCACAGATAAAGGAGAGGTTTTAAACAAGATAAAAGCATTGCTTTGTGTCATGTATCTTTTTAACCTTGAGGCAAAAGATAAAAAGAAAGTTGTATTTTTGCCTAGCTGGGCACCTGATCTTATGGATGAGAAGTTTGAAAATCTTATCATAAAAAGAGGAAAATATGCAAATTTCAAAGCAAATAAAATGAAGCAGTATGATCTTATAGCAACCATCGATGGTAATTTTGCTTTTAGTGAATTTTCACTACACAGAGATGCTCTTTATGCAAGTTTGAAAATCATGGAAATGTTATCTCGTCAAAAAGAAAAACTTTCAAATATAGCTGGAAATTTTGAAGATTTTTATTATCACCAATGCAAAATAGAGTGTTCTCAAGCGTTAAAAGGTAAGATTATGAGAAAATTTTTACAAAAAGCAAAAAGCAAAAAATCCTCAACAGTTGATGGAGTTAAAATATGGGAAAATGAAGAAGATTGGATACTTATGATACCAGATCAATTTGGTGATTTTTTAAACCTTTATGTTCAAGCAAAAACCAAAGAAAGAGGAGAAGATTTAAATAATCTTTACAAAGATAAAATAGAAAAATGGATGGATAAATAATGTCGGTTAATTTATCTTTTTTATGGCATATGCATCAGCCTGATTATCGTGATAAGGAAGGGTTTTTGCAGATGCCATGGGTGTTTTTACACTCTATTAAGGATTATTATGAAATGCCTTGGCTTTTATCGCTTTTTCCAAATCTAAAAGCAACTTTCAATCTCACGCCTCCTTTGATACAACAAATTCAAGTGTATGAAAAAAATGGATATAAAAAAGATAAGTTTTTACTTTCTTGGATAAAAGATCCAAAAGAGTTAACAAAGGTTGATAAAAAATCACTTATAAAGATATGCAAATCCTCCCAATTTGACACTATGGTATCAAGTTTTCCAAGATTTGTAGAATTGTTTTACAAAGATAATTATAATGATAATGAATTAATAGAGTTTGAAGTTTTATTTATGCTTTCATGGTGTGGAAATTTTTTAAGACAAAATGATAGTATAATTAAGAATTTAATAGATAAAAAAAAGGGATACGATGCTCTTGATAAAGCAAATCTTTTAGATACACTCTTGAAATTTATCCCTAAAATTCTTCCTTTTTATGCAAAGCTTTTAAAAAAAGGACAGATTTCGCTTTCAACCACACCTTTAAACCATCCGATACTCCCACTTCTTTTGGATATGAATAATGCAAAGATTTCAAACCCTGATACTACTTTA
>WFMT01000298.1 GCA_015488975.1 Campylobacteraceae bacterium
AGCTCTAAAGTCATTGTCAAATAGACATAATGCTTTTGATACTCCATGACGAAGTGCATCTGCTTGAGCTGAGTAACCGCCTCCTAATGTTACGGCTATAATATCAATATTACCTAATTGTTTTGTTAAAAAAAGTGGTTGCAATACTCTTTTTTTGATAGCCTCATGACCTCCAAGCCATTCATCAAGACTTGCACCATTTATACTCATTTTTCCAGAACCCGGTTTTATCCATACCTTTGCGATTGAGCTTTTTCTTTTTCCTGTTGCGTAAATTTTTGCCATAACTATTTACCCTCTTTATTTGTATTTACTTGTGCAGAATGAGGATGTTCACTTCCTGCATAAACTTTTAATTTTTTAAGCATCTCTTTTCCTAAGTTTGTTTTAGGAAGCATGCCTCTTGTAGCCAATCTGTACAATTTTGTCGGATTATTTTCAAGTAATTTGCCGAGTTTATCACTTTTTACCCCACCAAAATACCCTGTGTGCCTGTGGTATAATTTATCATTTAGTTTATTACCGCTAAAGTCAACTTTACTTGCATTTATGATTATAACATAATCACCACAATCAACATGAGGAGTAAAATATGGTTTATTTTTTCCTCTTAAAATCGTTGCAACTTCGGTTATAATTCTACCAAATCTCTTTCCGGTAGCATCAATAACTATCCAATCTCTTTGAACCTCATTTGCTTTCATCATTTTTGTAAATTTCATCTCTTTACCTTTGTCTTCATATTTGAAAAACAGATTGTAGTGGAAAAATACTTTTATTTAGCTTAAATTAAAGTATTTTTAAGTTATTACGACATATAAATTATGTATTATGTTATAATACTTAAAATTTTTCAAGGGTGTAAATTTTGAATCTAAAAACATTATTTTATATTACAATTATCTTTACAATATCTTTATATGCTAATGAAAGTAAGATATTATACCAAAAAGCTCAGATTTATGAAAAACAGGGTAATTATAAAAAGGCAATGATATTTTATAAAAAAGCTGCATCTATTTTTATAAAGCCAACCTCTCTCAAGATAAAAACCAAAAAACTTGAAGCATTTCTTAAAAATAAACATAAAAAACTAAATGCGATAGAATCATTGGGAAAAAATGAGATACAAGGGTATAAACTCAAAAGCACAGATCAAACAGTCAAACAAATGGTTTTTTCCAAATTTGATTTTAAACCATACTATATGAATTATATCCTTCCTTTGACTTACGATTCTGTGTATCACAAAGGAAGGAGCAGCACGGAAGTAAAATTTCAAATAAGCATAAAAAGCTCATTGGTTAAAAATATTTTGGGATTAAATGATGAGCTTTTCTTTGGCTATACACAAACTGCCTGGTGGCAAATTACAGAAGCATCTGCACCTTTTAGAGAAACCAACTATATGCCTGAACTGTTTTTAATCATACCAAATATTTATCATAACAATATATTAAAAGCTTACAAAATTGGATTGCTTCACCAGTCAAATGGATGGGCAGGATTAAGCTCAAGATCCTGGAATAGAATTTATTTAGCAACTATATTTCAACAAGGCGGTCTTTTTGTAATTCCTAGAGTTTGGTACAGAATCCCGGAGAAAAAAAAGAAAAACATATACAGTGCCAGAGGAGATGACAATCCGAATATTTACGATTATATGGGTTATGGTGATTTGAAGATTTTTTATCCTTATAAAAAAAATCTATTTTCTATACTTATTAGAAATAATTTAAAGCTTACTAGAAACAATAAAGGGGCTTTACAGTTTAACTGGACATTTCCTTTGCCTTGGGTTAGTGATATGTTTGGATATGTACAGATTTTTAGCGGATATGGGGAAAGCCTTATAGATTATAACAAGTTAAATAATAAAATAGGCATAGGCTTTGCCATTTCAAGATAAATATTTCTTCAATAATTTTGAAACTAATGGAATAATTGTTACACACTTGTGCAAATATAAGATAAAAAAATAAAATTTTATCAAAATGAAAGAAATTATAGCATAAAATAACAGCAAATTTTAATCCAATAATAAGGAAGTTATATGGGAAAAGATAGAAGATGGTTTATGGGTAAAGCTTTTGGAGCTGTTGCTACAGTTGGTGCGGTAGCATCGCTATATGGCATGAAAAAGACTTGGGATCCTTTAGCTAGTGTTACTGCTGCTGGTTTTACTACTTTGGATATGACAAAATACAAAAAATACAATCACTTGTATATTGAACAATGGAGAGGAAAACCTATATTTATCATTAGAAAATCCCCTAAAATGGTAAAAGAGATGAACAGTCCATCTAATAAATACAAAAAGCAAGATGATGATAGAGATATCTTTATAGCTGGGTCACACTTTTTAGTATGTATTGGCATCTGCACACATTTGGGCTGTATTCCAAACTACAGACCACAAGATGACAACTTTTTATGTCCTTGTCATGGTGCGATGTATGATTTCTCCGGTGAAGTCACCAAGCCTCCTGCACCTCGTGGTTTTGACATACCTCCTTTCAAAAGAGAAGGAAATAAGTTGGTATTGGGTCTTGACAGTCC
>WFMT01000299.1 GCA_015488975.1 Campylobacteraceae bacterium
AGGAATTAAATCTTTGCAAATTGTACATTGATGAATATCTTGTAATAATAAATCTAATTCACTCATATCTATTCCTCTATTCCTTTTTCTTATCTTACGAAAATTATATTCTTTTATCTTTAATAAATTATAAAGAAATACTTTATTGTATTAATATGTAATTATTTTGCTGATAAGTTAATATAGCTATATTACCTGCAAGAACAGGTTGTATGTTTTTATTTACTTCATTTTTTTGTATTTTATATTCTGCTAATGCATAGTTTTTTTATTCAAAGTGTCCAATTTAGAGGATTATATGCATGCTGTTGTAGTCTTATCTATTTATCATTTAAAATATTTGATACAATATCTTTCATAATAGTATTCATTTTTTCAACTATTTGCGGTGAGTCGAAATTATGTATAGAATGTAACCAAGAACCATCTCTATATGCTATTTTTACTTGTTTATCAAAATCTTCATAAACAAGAATATGCAGTGGTAAATCTAGTCCAACTGTCATATCTTGCTTCATAAAAGTCCTGCTTTAAGGGCTTTATATTTTTCTTTTAAGCTCTTCCTAACAGGAATGATTTTTTAAATCTTATCGCTTATCCAAGCACCCAACTTCCACTGCCAATGTGGAAGTTTTCCACCTGTTGAAAAGTATTGATGTTTAAAAGCTACCTTCATATCGTAGTAGGATCTTCCCATTTTTAAAAGCTGTAAATCACCACCATAATAGCTGTCTGAATGGATATAAAAAGCTTTTCCACCACCCATGTCTCCATAACATGATATTTCAGGCTTATAGAGTTCTGCATCCGCTTCTTCAGCCGACATTACTCCTAAATCTTTTGCGATTTGTCTTGCAACAATATAGCTTTGAAGATGTCCAATAGCTCCCAATTTTGGAACTGTCCCCGAAGCAGCATCTCCTGCGGTAAACACTTCTGGATAATCAGGATTTCGCATTTCAAGATTATGAATAACAAAGCCTTTTTCATCACAAATTGGTAATCCTTGCATAAAATCATGTGCCACCCAATCTGGAATAATAATTTTAAGCTCAGCCTCTAAACTTTCACCATTAGTAAACTCAATCCCCTCTTTTGTAAGAGCTTTAATATCTTCTGTTTTATTTTTATATCCAAACCCCATTTTAGTTGCGATTTCTAGTAATTGGGCAACAACTTTTTCACCTGCATCTTCAGCGATAAGTTCTGCTGGTGTAAACATGGTGATGTTTTTAGCTCCGCCTTTGCCTAACTCCTCTAAGCGATGAGCAAGAGCAAGGGCAACTTCAACAGTAGGACCCTCACAAGCAGCTAACGATATTGGGATAAAATCCAATTTACCATTTGTCCCTTGGTGAAAACGTGCAGAGCCGATGACGATAGGTCCACCTTGGTATTCTTCTTCTATGTAATGTCTTAATTTATTTGCTTGATATGGATCAGTTACTGTGTGACCATACTCGCTAAAACCTTCTATCCTATCATATGCCAATCGGTTTCCAAGTGCAACAACAAGATAATCATATTCAAGTGTATCCAACGCAGATCCTGGGCGTTCTGATGGAAGAATATCTACTGTTTTTTTATCAGGGTCTATTGCTTTTACTTCAGCCATGATAAATTGTGTTTTATCATTTTTAAGTATTGGCACCAATGGAAGTTGGAGGGTGTTAATCGGATCTCTCCCCTCAAAAGTTTCAAGAGGGATATTTGGAACAAAGAGTAAAAACGACTTTTTGTCCACCACAGTAATCTCTGCTAACTCACTACCTAGGTTTTCTCTTAAATGTCTTGCTACTTGTAAGCCAGCAAAATTACCTCCAAGAATCAGTATTTTTGTTTTTTTTGTTTGCATAATTTTTCCTTTTTTGTATTTTATTCTTCATAAACTTCAAAATCAGATTTTTCTGCACCACAATCAGGACAAACCCAATCATCTGGTATATCTTTAAAATCTGTTCCTGGTTCAATACCACTATCTGAATCACCAACTTCTGGATCATAAATGTATCCACACACTGTACAAATATACTTTTGCATAAAACTCCTTTAAAATAGATATTATTAGGAGTATACATAAAGTTAGGCAAATTTGCAAAATATATTTAACTTTATATAATAATAAGTATTTTTAATATATATTTGTAGGGCTTTCAAGTAAATATGATATACGATAAACAAAAAGTATTGAAACTTCAAAATAAGGAAAGATTATGTCAAAGGTAAATAAATATTTTCATTTGATTATGGCTACAGCATTTATGATATCTGCTATTACAGCAATTATTGTTCTTACACAATTTTCACAATCAGATATAATTACTTTATTGGAAAAATATATGGCCAACAGTCATTTTCACATTGCACATGATGATTCTTTAGCGATTGTAAAAGCAATACAAGAAAAAATATGGAATATTCATATTGTATCTGGTGTAACTTTATTTTTTACATATCTTGTTTTTATATCTAGAGTGATGAAAACACCACTATTTAGATTGAAAAATTTAAGATATTATAGTTATGTATTAAGTATGATATTACCTTTGATGTTTATAACAGGATTATTATATTTTCAAACATTTATAGATATTTCTACAGAATATAAAGAAGTGTATATAAATATACATTATTATTTAGCTTTTATTATAGGTGGAGCTGTCTCCTATCATATATATGATAGGATTATGGGAAAAAGAAAGTAATAAACGATAAAAATAAATCATTAAAATGTATAATTTAATATAAAATTCCTTCATTATCTAGTTTTTGGAGGTTATAAAGGTCTACATACAAAGAATTCAAGATAAATATTACTTCAATAATTTTGAAATTTATAGAGTAATTGTCACACACTTGTATAAATATAAGATAAAAAAATAAAACTTTATCAAAATCAAAGAAATTATACTATAATCATAACAGAAAATTTTAATCTAATTATAAGGAAATCATATGAAAAAAGATAGAAGATGGTTTATGGGTAGCGCTTTTGGAACTGTTGCTACAGTTGGTGCAGTAGCGACATTATATGGTATGAAAAAGGATTGGGATCCTTTACCTAGTGTTACTGCTGCTGGTTTTACTACTTTGGATATGACAAAATACAAAAAATATAATCATTTGTATATTGAAAAATGGAGAGGAAAACCTATATTTATTATTAGGAAGTCTCCTAAAATGGTGAAAGAGATGGACAGTTCATCCAATAAATATAAAAAGCAAGATGATGAGAGAGATATCTTTATAGATGGATCACATTTTTTAATGTGTATTGGTATCTGTACACATTTAGGCTGTATTCCAAACTACAGACCACAAGATGACAACTTTTTATGTCCTTGCCATGGTGCGATGTATGATTTCTCCGGTGAAGTCACCAAGCCTCCTGCACCTCGTGGTTTTGACATACCTCCTTTTAAAAGAGAAGAAAATAAGTTAGTATTGGGTCTTGACAGTCCAGAGTATCAAAAGTTAATAAAAGAACATGCAACATTAAATAAAGCTTAGGGGAGAGAAATATGGCACATTTTACAAAAGCAACCAGTATTCATGATTGGGTTAATCAACGCTTAGGAATTGACACTCTTCGTCGAGTACTCGCTACTGAATACTGGATACCGAAAAATATAAATTTTTTATGGGCTATGGGAATGGTACTAGCAGTTACTTTTGCTCTACTGTTTATATCTGGTTTATTTTTACTTATGCATTATCAGCCAAATATACATTTGGCATTTGACAGTATAAATGATATCATCATGAGGCAAGTTCCTTATGGCTGGCTTTTTAGAGATACCCATGCTGTTGCAGCTTCATTGATATTTTTGATTATCTATATACATATGTTTACCGGTATTTATTACGGTTCATATAAAAACGGTAGAGAAATGATTTGGATTTCAGGAATGCTCTTATATCTTACATTTTCAGCAGAAGCATTTAGTGGATATATGCTTCCTTGGGGACAATTAAGCTATTGGGCAGGTACAGTTATCACTGACTTGTTTAGTTTAGGTTCTTTACATGCAGCAGGGCTTGTTGAATGGGTCCGTGGAGCGTATACTCCAGGACAGGCTTTTTTGAGCCGTTTCTTTGCATTACATGTTGTTTTATTACCACTTGTGATTATAGGACTTATAGCATTGCATTTTGGTGCTCTTCGAATACCGCATGTAAATAATCTAGATGCAGAAGAGATTGATTTTGAAGCAGAAGCTAAAAAATACAAAAGCGGAGACAAGAAAGAATCTAAAGTTATCGCCTTCTCAAATGACTTTATAAGTAAAGATTTATTTGTTGTAAGTATATATCTGATTTTCTTCTTTTATTTGGTTATTTTTCACAATGGCTTTGCGTTAGATCCTTTAAACTTTATTCCGGCAGATTCTATGCATACTCCGGCTAGTGTTGAGCCTGAATGGTACTTTTTATGGTCTTATGATATCTTAAGAGGTTTTTCAAAAAATCCAGGACTTATAGCTTTTGCATTTGCACAGGGCATATTCTTCTTCTTACCATTTTTAGACAGAAGTCCAAATGCTACTCCGGCAAGCAAAAGAGGTTTATTTTTTATATGGTATTGGCTATTGCTCATAGATATGACTGCTCTTACCATAATGGGAAAACTACCGCCAGAAGGGGGATATAGAACTACCGGTATTGTATTTGCATATATATTTATAGGGTTGTGGATAATATTTCCATTTATTACAAAATTAGAAAAAAAAGTTACAGGAAGATAGCATGAGAGGATTTATGAGCTTAATAATTATAATAATATTTACATCGGTAACATACTATTTTACCGGGCCTGTTGCACACTTAATTAGAGATGGAGCAGAAGTTGCCAATTCTCATTTTTCCTATGCTGATATTCCTACCCTAAAACTTCAAGGGAATGTGGCAAAAGGTAAAGCACTGGTTATGGGAGCTGGAGCTTGTGTGGGATGTCACAGCATTGAGGTTGCCGGCATTAAACAAAGTATGTCACCGGATGTTGCTGCGAAAGCTTACGGAGTTATGCCGCCTGATTTAAGTAATGCAGGTGTTATTTACAGTCCTAAGTTTTTGGCTGCTTATATAGCAGATCCAGTTCATACAATGAAACTTGGAAGTAAGTTTAATGCACAAACAGGAAAAACCTTTCCAATGCCGGCTTTTGCTGGAGCAGGCGGCAACAAACAACAAGAAATTGCGGATATAGTTGCTTACTTAAAATCGATAGCCATAAGCAAAGATAAATTGACACCAAAACTTGCGTTTGAAGATTCTTGTGGTCGTTGTCATGCTGTAAAATATGAAAAATTGACACAGATTGGCTTAACACCTAAGTTTAAAAACAAAAAACAAAAATTAATATTTGAATTAAAAGTTACTGATTATCAAGATTCACTACATCAATATTTAGGAAGTATACCTCCTGATTTATCAACAATAGTAGAGTCTAAAACAGATAATTTCATCAATACTTTTGTGCAAAATCCTCAAAATCATATGAAGGGGACAGCTATGCCTCGAGTAGGTATAAGTGCTGATACTGCAAAAAAGGTTATGGCATATTTAGAAAAATCTGGAAATCCTACCCAAGCTGAAAGAGAATCATTTGGTATAGGTATTATGATTTATCTTGTCATAATGGCAATATTTGCTTTTTTATGGAAACAATCAGTCTGGAAAGACTTACACTAAAATTCTGCATGTCCTGCTAGGACAGGACATGTGACCTTATAAATTAACTTTAAAATAAAAACTCACTTCTTCACATTTTACTTTTTATAATGTATCATAAAATCAATTGAATCTTTTATTTTATCAAAATAGGGTAGATTGTCTAAATAGAGGAATTAAAATGTCAAAAGATACAAAAAAAAAGTAATAAACGATAAAAATAAATCATTAAAATGTATAATTTAATATAAAATTATGGATATTGATATCTACTTTTGAAAATACAAAATTTGGATTGTTATTATATGTATTACCTATGGCATATTTTCTGGCAAACAGATATTCTGCTTTAAGGCCTTTTAATTTTCCAGAAAACTTATAAAATATATCAATATTTCCCTGTGCATAACTTGGCAGTGCATATTTGTTTAAAACAAAATTTTTAACATCTTGTTTATAATATTTTCCATAGCCTAATTTTGCACTGAGTCCATTTATATTAAACTCTTTAAAGTTTTGTTGTAAAGTTACAAGCCAGGCATGACAACCACCGCTTCCTTCACTTCTTTCTCTTTTTTGGAAAGTATAAAAGGGTTCTTTACCCCATTCTCTAGGAAACA
>WFMT01000300.1 GCA_015488975.1 Campylobacteraceae bacterium
AAATTGATGAAATTATAAAGCTTTCAACCCATATCAGCTTTAACTCATTTTCGCAGTACAAGAGGTATAAAAAAAAGATAAAAGATGGAGTAAGCCCCGGCATAAGAGTCAATCCTGAATCATCTTTTGCTACTGCAAAATTATATAATCCATGTGCTTTAAAATCAAGATTAGGGGTAACATTGAGTGAGTTTGAGCCTGAATTTTTAGACGGCATAGAGGGTCTTCATTTTCATGCTTTGTGTGAGCAAAATGCTGATGCCTTAGAGATCGTTCTTAAAAGCTTTGAAGAAAAGTTTGGTAACTTCATATCTAAAATGAAATGGATAAATTTCGGAGGTGGTCATCATATCACAAGAGATGATTATGATGTGCATAAGCTCATAGCAATAATAAAAAATTTTAAAAAAAGATATAACAATATAGAAGTATTTTTAGAACCAGGAGAAGCTGTGGGATGGAGAAGTGGTGTATTGGTAGCTACTGTTCTTGATAAAATTGTTAATGATATGGATATAGCTATACTTGATACTTCAGCCGAAGCTCATATGCCAGATACCATCATTATGCCTTATCGTGCAGAAATTAGAAATGCCGGGTTAAAAGATGAAAAAAGATATACACTAAGACTCGGAGGCAATAGCTGCTTAGCGGGTGATATCATGGGGGACTATAGTTTTGATGAGCCCTTGGAAATCGGTCAAAAAATCATCTTTGAAGATCAAATGCATTATAGTATAGTAAAAAATACAACTTTTAACGGAATCAAGCTTCCTTCGCTTGGAATTTTAAGAAAAAATGGAAAATTTGAAATAGTTAAAAAGTTCAATTATAGCGATTATAAAAGAAGAAATTAATTTTAAATGATAAAAAGAGTATAATTTAAGAAATAGTTGGAGTGTAAATGGATATTATAATAGCAGGAGCGGGAGGAGTCGGTTTTAGGCTGGCCGAAACTCTTTGCTCAAAACATAATGTAACAGTTATTGATAAAAATGAAGATGCCTTAAACAGGCTTCAAGAGAGTATTGATATATTGGCTATTGCAGGCAATATCGAAGATCCGAAAACTTATCAAATGCTGACAGATAAAGATTATGGACTCTTTATAGCCGTAACTGATATAGATGAGGCAAATATTATCTCTACTTTAATAGCTGAAGAAACTATAGAAGTAAAAGATAAAATAATCCGTCTTAAGAATGATTTTTTTGCAAAAAGCTCTATAGGCGAGAAATTGGGTATAAGTGCTTCAGTTTTCCCTTTTTCCATATCTGCAACTTCAGTTGAAGCTTTGCTTGATTTTCCCAAAGCTAACAATGTGAAAAGTTTTAGTAATTTTACGCAAAAATTGATATCTGTGAGGGCTCAAAGTTCTTTGTCCTATGATGAAGTGATATCCGATACTATTAAGATAACAGGGATAGAAAGAGATAAAAATTTTTTTATTCCAAATAGTTATGAAAACATACAGAAAAATGATTTGATATATCTTTTTGGAGGCGAGAGAGATATCAAAGAGTTATGTGCTGCTCTTGAGCCGGAAATGCCTGATGAAATTAAAAATATCGCAATATTTGGAGCCGATGTTTTAGGAGTAGAGATTGCTATGCAACTTTCAAAGCATAATATTAATATAAAATTAATGGAAAAAGATTTGAAAAGATGTGAAAATGCTTCTGATGTATTGCAAGAAAATGTCGCAGTTATAAATAGTAAGTATGGGGATTATCAATTATTTAAAGATGAGGGATTGAAAAATGCCGATATGCTCATAGCTTCAACAAAAAATGATGAAGAAAATATAATAAAATGCCTTGAAGCAAAAGAGTATGGCATAAAAAAAGTAGTGGCTATAAACAATGATATAAAACATTATTATTTGATGCATAAATTAGGAATTATTACAGTAAGAGGACCCAAAACAAATGCTTATTACTCTATTTTGGAAAAGATAAGTTCAAATTCTTTGATTTCACAAAGGCAGTATTGTGGGGGCAAGGGGATACTTCTTAGTAGAAAAATATTGAAAGATTCTATACTTTTAGATACAAAAATAAGTCCTTACAAAAAGGATGATGCTTGCGCATTTGTAGTTCGAGAAGATAAAATACAAATGTTTGACGAAAGCAGAAATGTCGAAGTTGGCGATGTCGTAGTGATTTTTGGATTAATCAAAAATGAGGAGAGCTTGAAAAAGTGGATAAGCTCTCTATAAAAAATATCTTAAAATTTATCTCTATTACAGAGATGGCACTTAGTCTTTTTTTTCTTATACCAGTTGTAGTTGGTTATATATATCATGAAAATGCAAATGATTTTTTGCTGTTTGATATTTTTTGTTTGGTTGTGAGTACTACTGTATTTTTATTGTTGAGAAATCATAAAGTTGACTTAAATATTAAAGAAGGTGTTTTAGCGGTTAACCTTGTTTGGATATTACTTGGATTTATGGGTGCTATCCCTTTGGTAATATATACAAATATATCTTTAAGCTCAGGTTTTTTTGAAGCAATAAGCGGGTTTACCACCACAGGAGCTACTGTATATGCAGATGTAGAGTCGCTGCCTAAGATGGCACTAATGCTAAGATCTTTAACACACTGGTTGGGAGGCATGGGAATCATAGTCTTAGGAGTAGGGTTGTTTTCTCTTATCAATCCAAGTGGTTCTTTAACTCTTTTTAAAGCAGAATCAACCGGTATTGCTACTGAAAAGATTACTCCTAAGATAAAAGATACCGCATTAAGGCTTTGGGGGGTTTACACTGTTATAACTTTGCTTAATATCGTAGCACTTCATCTTGAAGGTATGGACTTGTTTGATGCAATAAATCACGCTTTTGCTACTGTCTCAACGGGAGGATTTTCTACAAAAAATGCTTCAATGGGATATTACAACAGTAATTCATTAATCATTTGGACGACTACTGTTTTTATGTTTATTTCCGGTATTAACTTTTTGGCACATTTAAGATTTTTTTATGATGATGTGAGTGGCTATGAGAGTGAAGAGACTATATGGTATTTCAAGATATTTGTTGTTTTATCTTTGGCTTTGTCGTTGGTACATTATTCTTTTAGTAAAGATAGTTTGTATTTCTCATTAACTCATGGCTTTTTTACTGTTTCATCCATACTTACAACGACTGGTTTTGTCTCTGTGGATTATGAAAAATGGGGTCAATTTGCCGTAGCTATCATATTTATAGCAATGCTAATTGGCGGCAATACAGGCTCAACTGCAGGTGGAATAAAGGTGGTAAGATATATTGTATTATTTAAATCTTTAGGTCTTGAAATAAAAAAGATTTTATATCCAAATGCAATATTTAATATATTTTTAAATGGTTTTAAAGTAAAACCAAATGTATTAAATGCAATTGTTGGATTTTTTATACTTTTTGTTATTTCAAATACATTTTTAACATTATATCTTTATGCCAGAGGTTATGATGCTTTGACCTCCATAAGTGCATCCATAGCTTGTATAGGAAATATAGGACCAGGTTTTGGACATGTGGGACCTGTAAATAATTATGGCTTTTTTTCATGGTATGATAAGATAATACTTGCTGTCTTTATGATAATTGGTCGTCTTGAATTTTATACAGTCGCACTTCTTTTTACTAAAAGTTTTTGGAAAAAATTTTAATATTTATATTAAGTACCGAATTTCTCCGATAGTGCTTTTTTAGTTGCATCTTTACCAATTTCGATAAATTCCTCAGCTTTGTAAAATTCATAAAAATCACCTATGTCAATGGGAATATTTATCATAACATCAGGTGTATATTCGGCAGTTTTGTATCTTGTGAGTGCATTTTGCATCAAGTTTAGAGAAGTCTGCATAATCTGAAAATAGCCCAGTTCCTCCTTTTTATTTTTGCCTTTTGAAGCTTTATTTTCAAAATAACTAAATATATTATTTTTTTGCTCTATTTGCTTTTGTGTATTTTTCTTTTTATAAATATTCGGTATATCAGCATTTAAATTGACACAGATTTTGATTTCTGTCATATCACTTATAGTCGGTGCAACAGGGAGTGGATTTAAAACGCCGCCGTCAACAAAGTAATGTGTTTTTATCTTTTTTGGTGTTAAGATAGTAGGTATGGATGCAGAAGCCCTTATGGCAGTAGCTAAATCTCCTTTTTGAAACCAAGCTTCTTTTTTTGCTGTCAAATCAGTAGCAACAGCAGTAAATTTTATAGGCAAATCTTCTATATTCACTTTCCCTATGATTTTATTTATACCTTGAAAAATTTTTTCACCCTTTATGAAACCTGATGAATTAAAAGATATGTCCAATAGTTTAAGAATATCAAATTTCGATAGTGGGATCACCCATTGCTTATATTCTTCCATTTTGCCACAAGCATAAAGTCCTCCTATCAATGCACCCATTGAAGAGCCGGATATTGAATCGATTTGGTATCCTAAATTTAGAAGTTCCTCTATAACTCCGATATGGGCATATCCTCTTGCCCCTCCGCTACCAAGAATGAGCGATACTGTTTTTGTCTTCATTCTAACATTCCATGCAAAAAAGTATCCAGTATAACTTTTGCAAGTTTGTCACCACATTCATCGTCTATATTGTTATTTAGGCAATATTCAATATATCCTAAGGTGTAAGCATTGTATGCGTAAGCCAGTTGCAAAGGATTTTTAATTTTTATATTATAAGAATTCTCCAAATCTTTAAATTGTAGTGATAGAAATTCTTGAATTATAAGAGATGGGTTTTTATTGTTAAATTTTACGAAAAAGAGTGGATCGCCACTTATGGGATCTAAAATTGCTTTCCTTTTTTCCTGAAATATTTTTAATTTTAATTTTGTAAAAATAAGAAGCTTCTCTTGAGCAAAGTTTGTATCTTTACAATTTTCTATCAAAGTGTTATAAAAATTATTAATTTGATAAAGAACATACTCATAAAACATTTTATCCTTTGATTCAAAAAGTTGATATAACTGACCTACTGAAATACTGCATTTTTTTGCCAAGTCATTTATTTTTAAAGAGTTATATCCAACTTCTTCAATATATTTTCCAGCTTCTTGCAAAATCAATTCTTTTTTATAAGATATAACTTTTGATTTAATTTGATTTTTTATCAATTAATTTTCCTTGTTCATGTCGAATTTTAAGTCTTAAGTGTCCAACTATAATATATGATATATTGTAGTTGGACACTTATTATATAAATATTCTTCTTAATTCAGAATAAATTTATAAAAAAATGAATATAATTCATAAATAAATTTTCGGAGCGTTTTATGAGAAAAATCGGAGTAGCGGTTATAATAATTTTGGTAATTGTCTTTGCTTATGAGGGTTATAATTATCTTGATTACAGGTCTAAAAATGCAGTTAGTGATGCCGGTTTTGTAAAAAGCGATTCTCTTGGTGTATTAAATTTTAAAGTTGGCGGAAAAATAGATAAACTTTTAAAACAAGAAGGAGATGCTGTAAAAAAAGGTGAACTTCTTGCTTCCATCGATGATAGAGATTTTATTGTTACAAGAGATAAGGTAGCAAATGATATAAAATCATTGTCAAATACTGCCAGTGCTTTAGTATTTAAAAAGCAGAGAATTCAAAAAGAGATAAAAATATCAAAAAATATAGCTAAAAATAGTATAGAAAGTTTTAAGCAGAATATATCTTCTTTGAAACTTGCCATAAAAGCAAATCTTATTAAATTATCTTTATTGTATAAAAATACAAAACGGTATAAAAATTTATTAAATAAAAAGCTTATATCCAAAAACAAGTTTGAGCAAATGCAAACTTCTAAAAATTCTCTAAAAAATTCGGTACAGGCTCAAAAGAAAAAATTAATTTCTGCACAAACAAATTTAAAAAATATCCAAGAGCAGTTAAACATAGCAATAAATAAAGAATTGGCAGTAAAAGAATTGTCTAAAACTATAGAATCTTTAAAATATAAACAGGCTGCATTAAAAGATGTGCTAAAAGAGGTAAATAATAAAATTTCATATTGCAATTTATATTCACCTTATGACGGAATTATTGCAAAAAGATTTGTCAACAATAAAAGGGTTATTGCGAAAGGATATCCTGTTTATGCTATTGTAAATCCAAAAGATATCTATGCTGAAGTGTTACTTTCTGAAAAAAAACTTCAAGGCGTCAGAAAAGGCGATAGCGTAAAAATACAAGCTGATGCTTTACCAAATAAAACATTTAAGGGTGTGGTGGAGTCTATTTTGCCAACTTCTGCATCAACTTTTTCTTTAGTGCCTCGAGATATTGCTAGCGGAGAATTTACCAAACTTGACCAAAGATTTATAGTTCGGATAAGATTAAAAGAAAAAGAGGGTTTAAAAGTCGGTATGAGTTTAAATGTAGCTATAAAAAGAGATAAAAATTCAGGAATTCTTTGATACAGATGGAAAATATAGCAAAATCTACAACACAGCATAATTCTTGGGATATGAGTTCTTCAAAAAGAGCGCTATTGAGTGTTATTGTCATGGTGGGTGCTTTTATGGCGATACTTGATACAACAGTAGTTGACATTATTGTTCCCAAATTGACAGGACCGCTTGCAAGTGATATGTACGGAGTGCAGTGGATAATAACAAGCTATATGATATCTGCCGCAATAGCACTTTTAATAACAGAATACCTTATAAAGAGATTTGGCTCTAAAAAAATATATATATTGGGTGTTGTATTATTTACTGTTGCTTCATTTTTTTGTGGGATGAGTGATACTCTTTTCTCTATTATTTCATTTAGGGTTATCGAGGGTGCCGGTGAAGCACTTATCATGGTTACAAGCAATATTATGATATTTTCTTATTTCCCCCCCAAAAAGAAAGGTCTTGCTATGGGTATATTTGGTCTTGGCGTAAGTTTTGCTCCTGCGCTGGGACCTACTTTGGGCGGATATTTGTCTGAATATTATGGATGGAGAATGGTTTTTTTTATTAATGTACCTGTTGGCATATTGCTTACGATATCAGCAATGGCATATTTGCCAAAAGATATTGATTTTAAAAAGTTTAAATTAAATTTTATAAGTTTATTGTTTTTGTCAATCGGGACGATAGCTTTGCTTATTATGCTCTCTAAAGGTCAGGAAAAAGGATGGCTGAATAACTCTTTTATAGGTCTTCTGCTTTTTACCACTATTATAGGTTTTCTTTTATATGCATTAAGTGAAATTTGTTCAAAGCATAAACTTATAGATTTCTCACTTTTTAAAAATGCCGATTTTACAAACGGTATATTGCTGTATTTCTTTATTATGGGTTTTAGTATGTATCAGTATTTTTATCTTTTGCCTGTGTATTATGAGCATATAAAAATGTTGCCGACTCTTGATGCCGGTATAGCAGTATTCTCATTTGCTATTTTTATAGGATTTTTTGCACCGGTGGCAGGAAGTTTATCTGATAAAATTGGTGCTAAAAGAGTACTTCTTATATCAACAGTAATATATCTTTTGACATCATATCTGTTTTTGCCTATGTTAAATTATTATACTCCATTGTTTGAAGCTAAGTTGCTTACGATACCGTTTGGTGTAGCCATGGGTCTATTTTTTGCTCCTGCAACAGTTTTGCTTTTAAAGAATGTTCCAAAAGAAAAGGGTGAGCTTGCCATAGTTTTGATGGATTATGTCCGTTTTGTAGGAGGAAGCTTCGGAACAGCGCTTGCTACAAATAATATGGAATATTTTAAAAATCTAAACTTTCAACATATGCAAGATTTGCAAAATCCTACATATATATATGATTATTTACATGAAATTAAAAATTTTGCAGGTATCTCTTTGGACCAGGCAAAAGCAGTATTTGGGGGTTATGAAACATTTATGAGTTATGATTATGGATTTCAAAATGTCTTTTTTCACGCAGCTCAATGGGGAGCTATCGGTGGGATATTTGTATTATTGCTTTTTGTAAAATTTAGGAGGGTAAAATCTTGAAAAAAATATTTATATTAATAGTGCCTGTATTTTTATGGGCTATAAATTTTAGTAATATTGCAAGAGGTATTGACAATAATTTACTAATAAAATCAAAAGAGGCTAAAACAAAAGCTTTAAAAGAGATGTTGAAAGTCGCTGTCTCGAAAAATTATCCAAATATCAATCTTTCTTTAAATGCTGTCAGATTGCAAGAGACACCGACAGCTATATTCTATGTTCCGCCTTTGCCTCCTGTAAATTCTGTCGTTGGGACAAAGAGTAATTTTACTGGAGCGCTGAGCTTTACATATCCGGTTTTTAGCGGATTTGCTATAAGTAATTTTATAAATAAAGCAAAACTCCAAGTTATAAAAAGCGAATTAGAAACAGATAATTTAAAAAGAATACTTTACCTTAATGCACTCAAACTCTACAGTGCTATCTATGTTTTAAATAAAGCAATTAAGGCAAATAAAGATGCCATGCAAAGTGTTGACATATCTTTAAAAACAGCATTAGGATTTTATAAAAATAATTTATTGAATTTGGCCGGAGTTTATAATATAAAAGCAAAAAAGTATGATATCAAGGCAAGTATAGCAAAGCTTGAAAATCAAAGAGATATTCTTAGTAATAAGCTTTTTTACTTAGCAAATATGAAAATAGACAATAATATAGTGCTGAATAAAATCAATATCCCAACAAATATGAATTATGTGATGGATTTAGCACTTAAGAATAGAAAAGATATCAAAATTATCCAAGAGCAGTTAAAGATAAATGATACAGATGTCAAATTATCAAAAAGCAGTTACTTTCCCAAAGTGGCAATTATAGGTGCCTTAAAGAGGCAAGGAGATAGTTTGAGACTAAATGGCAATGAGCATACTAATGCAAATGAAAACTATATAGGGATAAATCTTAAATGGAATATATTCGATGGATTTGCAAAATCTCACAGAAAAGAAGCAGCAATAAGACAAAAAGAAGCGACTATTCTTTATTTTAATAATTATAAAAATTTGGTTAAAACAAATATAAAAAATTCCTTTTTAGCCTTGCATGCATTAAAATTTGAATTGATTTCTTCTCAAGAACAGTTAAAAGCACAAAATGAATATTATTTGTTAACTAAGGGGGAATTTGATAACTCCTTAACAAGTGCTGACAAATTAAGTAGGGCTATATCAAAAAAAGCTATGGCAAAAGCAAAAGTTGAAGAAGTAAAAGCAGATATATTTGAGCAGAAATTCAAAATAGCTTTGCAAGCAGGATTAGTGTATTTTGATCAAATAATAAAATAGGAGTTTTGCTCATTATAGTGCGTAAGGTTAGTTAGAATAAAATTTTATGAGAGAGAAAAGGATTAAACTGGTATAATACCAAAAAATGTACGGAATGAAAATATGAAAAGAAAAGTTTATCTGTTTTTAGTGGTTGTTGCGGTTGTGCTTGCATATATCTGGGTATTTAACTTTTTAAAGTCCAATAAAATTCAAATACTTAATGACAGAACAAATCAAATAACAAAACAGGATGATTCGTATCTTCATTATAAAGTTTTTGATAATAAATTGTTAAATGATTATGGCATAGACTTTAGAATGATAATTGCAAAAGATAGAAATATAAATTTATTTGCAAAGCAAGAATTTGACAAGATGATTAAACATCCAAGAAGAAAAGCCAAAAGTTTTATTTTGGTTGTTTTAAATAAATCACAAGATAAGTCTATATTATTGAGTAAAAATTTAAAAAGCAGGTTTGATAAAAAATTTATTCAAAACATAAAAAATTATAAGAGTAAAAATATAAGGACTTCGGTGATAGGGATAATAGAGAAATTTTTAGATCATGCTATCAAAACAAAAAACTAAAAAAGTAATTTTTTATATACTTTGGGCATTAATCCTGTGGTATCTTTATATAAAATTTGCCGAAAGTAAACCTTTTGGCAAAAATTCTTCTTTTTATAAAGAAAGCTGTAAAAATAAAAATACAAATATCAAAACAGATAAACTTATAAAATTACAAGGGTTTTAATAGCTAAGCTTACGCGCTTTTTTCTCAAAAAGTCTTACTGTAGGGACTTTAGTCCTTACGCACGATAACGAGCTTTACTCATTATCGTGCGTAAGGTTAGTAAATATTTGCTAAACCACCAAACTAAGTGCAGCATACACTCCCATTAAGCTTGTCGCTACTATAACTATGCCGACTACAACTAAGTAGCCCCCTTGCAGGCGATATGGCTTTGGCAAGGCTTTGACAGCAAGCATAAAAAGAAAACCAAGCACTATAGGAAGTAATGCCGCGTTCATAACTTGAACCGCTACACTTAAAGTTATAAGATTGACACCAGATACTACTATCACACCACCAATTATCAACATTGCACTGTAAACTATATAAAACCATGGAGCTTTGCTTGGATGATGTTCGAGTGAGTGTTTGTATCCGCTTACCTCTCCAAGTCCCCAAGCAGCAGCTAAGGAAACCACAACAGCAGCTACCATTGATGCTCCAACCATACCCAAAGAAAAAAGAATAGTTCCTGTCATTTTGCCTAAAAACGGGGTTAGTGAATCTGCTATTTGTTGTACCGTATTTAGAGATTTACCGGGATGATTTACTCCTATGGTTGCAGCAGTTGCCACCAATATAGCAATCATGATAAGCTGCGTAATCACAGCTCCAATAGCAGTATCAATGCGTGCGATTTTAAGATGTTTGATGCTCATACCTTTATCAACAACTGCTGATTGATGATAAAAAATCATCCAAGGCATGATAACGGCACCTATGTTTGCAACTACGAGGTAAATATATCCTGAATGTTGCCAAGGGACATCAGCCAAACCTTTTAACATAGCTGCTGGATCAGGGTGAGCTTGCCAAGCTACAAAAAGAAATATTAGCTCAAAACTACCAAGCATTATAGCAATTCGCTCCACCGAACGGTATGAGCCTGTCCAAGCCATTATGATAAGCAGTGTTACAGCCATGCCTACACTAAGCCAAGTTGGAATACCAAAGAGCAATCCGGCTCCGGCTACTCCAGCAAACTCTGTTATTAAAGCCCCCATGCAAGCAACCGCTAAAGTAGAAACACTAAGCCATGCCCATTTTGGGCCGAAATACTCTCTTATAAGTTCCCCATGTCCTTTGCCTGTTACCAAGCCAAGCCTTACTGCCAACTCTTGTACGATATAAACTATAGGTATCAGTATGAGTTGTAAAAGAAGAAGTTTATATCCCCATACAGCTCCGCTTTGTGCTGCTGTGATAACACTTCCGGCATCTGTATCTGCTAACATGACCACGATACCTGGTCCAAAAATCGCAAAATAAGCTAAAATATTACGACGCATTACAAATTCCTACCGTAAAACGGTATTTTGTTATACTGGATAATATTTGTTTTTTGTAAACTAATCAATATCATTTTATTAACTCCTACTTGATAATGATTATTATAATCTTTTAAACCTTTCGTATGACTTAAAGTTTTTTATTTTTTTATCTTATGATTTTTTCCAATAGTCGGCAAATTCCAATTCTTGTAATAAGCCAAAAGCCTGAGCGATAAGCCGAAAAAGAAAACACCAAGAATTAAATAATTGTTTAAATATCCAAAAAGGTTTATGAGGTATATTAGTATGCAAACTATAACTGACACTGTTGCGTAAAATCCACTTGTTAGGACAAGAGGAACTTCGTTGATAAGGATATCTCTTAAAACTCCGCCTCCAATGGCTGTACTGAGAGAAAGGATAATCACTCCAAAAAAGTTTAATTTATTTTCAATTCCTACTAATGCTCCTGCTATACTAAAGGAGACTAAGCCCATAGCATCACTGAGAATAAAAATCTTAAATCTTTCAATGCGTTGTTTTTTTGCAATCTTTGAGAGCGATGCTATTGTTATAACTGAAATGACAATAATTGATGGCATAGAATCTATTAAAGATAACGGGAGTTTTCCGACTATGACATCTCTTATAATTCCTCCTCCTAAAGCAGTTAGAAAGGAAAATAGTATGACACCTAAAAGATCTAAATTTTTTCTAACTGCTATTAAAAAACCGCTAAGTGCAAATGAAGCTATACCGATAGTATCTGTGATGTTTAATATATCCAAAATTTATCCATTCAACTAAAATTAAAAAATATATTATACAATACTGTATGAATAAAATAAATAAAGAAAATATAATCTTAGAAATAGCAAAGCTTGTTGAGACAGATATAAATACTAAAACTATAAGCCTGGATGTTTTAAGGCTTTTGGATATAAAAGAGCTTGAAAAAATCAAACAATCCTTGCTAAAATCGAAAAAGGAGTTAAGTTCCAAATCAAAAAAGTGGCTTGATGAAATTGCTCAAAATTGCTCAAAAGATTAAAACCTAACCTTACGCACTTTTTTTGAAAAGTCCTACTTTTTATAAGCTTCAAGGGGTTGTAGGGACTTTAATCCCTACAACTCTAAACATAGACTACACATATTATCAATACAATTTCTTTATCAATAACTGACCTTACGCACTAAACACATATCTGAGCAAAAAGAGAAAGTGTCATATGTAAGGTAGATTTTTGGAAGCCTAGCTTTTGCTAAGGTAAAAAAATCTAAGTTAATAATTTAGGAGGCAATTATGAATATAAAATATTCTATAGCGGCGTTGAGTACCGTGGTTTTACTTGTTTCAGGCTGTGCGGTTGCGAGTGAAAACTCAAGCACTAATAATTCTATGCAAAACTCATCCATAAGTAAAAAAGGTATGATGAAGCCACCATTTGGAGGTTTGGCTGATGTATCTTATGCACACAATCTTTGGAATGAGCTTCAAAGCAGAGGGTTCAATACTACTAATTCTAAACTTTATACAGGGGGACCGCCTCATGGACAAGTAAGAGAAGTGTTAGAGGGTAAAATAAATGGCAATCTTGTAGTGGTAAAGAGAAACTATTATGGCAAATCTATAACGGTTGCCAAAGTTTCAGCTGATAGAGCAAAGTATTTAAAGTCTATAACCGTAATGGCAAAAAGACCAGGATATGACCCTGCCGATAAAGATTGGTTTTGGGTAAAATATGCTCCAAATGGTACGATTATGAAAAATCCTAAAGGCATGAAGCTTGCCGGAAAAGTAGCAAAAGGTATGGCAAAAGGATGTATTTCTTGTCATGCCGGAGCATCAGGAAATGACTTTTTATATATTCAGGATAAAAACATAAGTCCAAAAGCTACTCTCATAGGCTCAATGTAGCGATATAAAAGCCTCTTTATGGGCAATGCAATCTTGTAAAATAAAAATTACCTTGTTTTATTGAGGAATAAGGTAATTTTCTATATAATGCCCTATCTTAAATCTTGTTGAACTTCGTCGAATAGTCTTATATCTATTTTATTGTCTTTTTTTTAGAGGTTACTGTCTTGTTTATATTTGATTCATTGTCCTTGGTATTTTTATTTTTGATAACTCTTGGTACTGTGCCAAATCTTTTTTACTCTTTCGGGTATGCTAAAGATATAAAAAGAAAAATATATTATCATATTCATTATTTTGGGTTTATAATCTCTATGATAGGGGTTGTAGTATCAAATAATCTTTTTTTATTTCTGTTTTTTTGGGAACTTATGAGCTTGACAAGTTGGCAGTTGATACTGACAGATCCTGAAAAAAAATCTACTAAAGATGCAGCAAAGTTTTATTTTTTTATGACTCACCTTGGATTTGTCTTTTTGCTTTTACTTTTCTTGATTGTTTCAAACGGCAATTTGGATATAGATTTCAATAGTGCAAAAGATATAGCAAAAGATTTTGCATATCCAACTTTATTATTTTTCTTTATGATATTTGGCTTTTTAAGTAAAGCCGGAGCTGTGCCGTTTCATGTATGGTTGCCTTATGCACACCCTGAAGCTCCGAGTGCAGTTAGTGCTTTGATGAGTGGAGTTATGCTTAAGGTTGCAATATACGGACTTTTTAGATTTTTATTTGATGTGTTGTACCCATGGCCTTTAGAATGGGGTATTGTGGTATTGATACTTGGGGCGTTATCTTCTTTAGTCGGTGTTTTGTATGCACTAAGTGAACATGATATCAAGGCACTCCTCGCCAATCATTCTATCGAAAATATAGGTATTATTTTGATAGGTTTTGGAATGGGCATGATTTTTGATGCACTCGGTCTTAAAGATTTAAGTGCTTTTGCATTTATTGCCGCACTATTTCACACATTTAACCATATGAGCTTTAAATCACTTCTTTTTATGGGTGCTGGAAGCGTACTTCATCAAACTCATACCAAAAATATGGAAAAATATGGCGGGCTTATAAAATCGATGCCTGTTACTGCCATTACATTTTTATTGGCATCTATCAGTATCTCTGCTTTGCCTCCTAGTAATGGATTTTTGAGTGAATGGATGATATTTCAGTCTCTTCTTTCTTCAAATTCCATAACTCATATAGCATTGAAGATTTCCATTCCTTTTGCTGTTTTTGCTCTTGCACTTACAGGAGGACTTGCTATCGCTTGTTTTGTAAAAGCTTATGGGATAACTTTTTTAGGAACAAGCAGAAGTCAAAATGCAAAACATGCAAGAGAATCAAATTTTCTTATGCAAAGTGGAATGGTTTTGATGAGTTTAGTGGTAGTATCCTTGATGCTCTTCACCCCATTTTTTATAAAACTTTTTGATAAAGTTACCCAAAGCTTGCATGGAGTAAGCATATATCACTCTATTTTCAAAGATGGTTTTTTAAGCATTCATTCTATCAGCGACAATGGCGGTGTTGTGAGTCCTGTTATCTTGCTATTGGCGCTTTTGGTTATCGTGTTTATTTTGTTTTTTGTCTATAAAAGTTTGAAGTTACCAGTAAGAGTAAAAAATTCTTGGGCATGCGGATACAAAGTGAGTGCAAGAACCCAGTACTCTGCGACAGGATTTGCAGGACCTATCAGGAGATTTTTCAGTTGGCTTTATAAGCCAAAAGAGCATTTTGAAAAACAGGTTATTCACGGACATGATACAAAATTTGAAACTGCTTTGTATGAAGTTCATATAGAGCCTTTGTTTGAGAAATCATTATATAAAGGGGCAAAGAGTATAACAAATAAAATAAGTTATCTTGTTTATAGATTGGCTCATTTTGAGCAAAGCAGATACTCTGCTATCATATTTAACTTGATGTTATCAGTCTTGTTTGGATATAGGATATTTGCACATCAATTCAGCTGGGCGAACATCACATTGGAAGTTGTAATTCTTATAGTAAGTATAAAGATTTTAATTATAGGAGACAAAAAATGAGTTTTGTTTACTATATTTTTTCTATCATATTTTTAGTTTTACTTTCTCCTTTGGTACTTAGTTTTATTAAGTCTTTTAAAATGAGATTATTGTATAAAAAACCTGCATCTTTGTTTCAAGGATATAGAAATTTTGCAAAGCTATTTTCGAAAGAGGTTATTCTAAGCGAAGAAGCAAGTGCTATCACAAAAATTGCACCGTTTTTGGTACTTTCTCCTTTGGTTTTGATACTTTTCTTTTTGCCTCCCATATTTAGCGGAAGTTTTTATATAGGCTTTGTAGATGCTTTTACTATAACCGGACTTTTGGCACTTTCTACTTTTTTTCTTATGCTTTTAGGTCTTGACGGAGGTAATAGCTTTGGAGGCATTGGTAGCAGTCGAGAAGCTTTTATATCATCTCTTAGCGAGCCTGCTATGATATTGACAGTTTTTACTATCTCACTGATGGCAAATAATTTAGGTATTGCTAAAGCTGCAATAAATCTCAATAATCATTTTCCATTTACTCATATGGCGAGTTTTACTTTTGCAACGATTAGTTTTTTTATACTTTTGTTGTGTGAAACAGGCAGGATTCCCATAGACAATCCCGAAACTCACCTTGAGCTTACAATGGTGCATGAAGCTATGATACTTGATCTTAGTGGCGCATATCTTGGTATTATAGAGATGGCAAGTTCTATTAAATTTATCATTTTTGCCTCTATGTTTGCGTCTTTATTTATGCCGTTTGGACTTGGACTTAATCCTTTTTTATCTCTTATAGTCTTTACGGCTAAGATTTTTATGATAGCACTTGCGGTTGCATTTGTAGAAACAAATATGGCAAAACTAAGGCTTTTTAAAGTGCCAAATCTTTTAGGAATTGCCATAGTATTTGCATTTTTATCTCTTATTAGCTTTTATGTACTTGGAGGAAATGCTTGATGGTTGATTTTTTTATAGGATTATTTTTGGCGAATTTGATAGTTTCTTTGTTTACAACAAGACTCTACAGACTTCTTCTTTGGTACTCTCTAAATTCCCTTTCTCTTGGAATGGCCGCACTTTTGATAGGACAAAAATTAAACGATACACCTATGATGATAACTGGTATTGTAACAATTATTTTAAAAGGTATATTTCTTCCTTATATTTTAAAATTTCTCAGTAAAAAATTTGAGCTTGACAGGCAGGTATCGCCAAATATAAAAGTTCCATACTCTATTATTTTGGTACCCGCTGTTATCGTTTTTACTTTCTATTTAACCGAACCCATAGTAAGCATGATAGGAGGCAATCAAAACTATGTAGCTCTTTCCGTAGCAGCTATGTTTTTATCTCTTATTTTGATGTTAGAGCACAAAAATGTAGCTCCTAAAATCATCGGTTTTTTAAGTATGGAAAATGCTCTGTTTCTACTTGGTATTAGTGCAACAGGCGGTATGCCAATGTTGATAGAGCTTGGTATATTTTTTGATTTGCTGATGGCAGTTGTTGTTATAAATTTACTTTTTAGAAAAGAAGAGATTAGTAATGTTTGAATTTTTAACCCCTCCTATTATCATATTTTTATTGTCATTTTTAGATATAGAAAAAGTTAAAAGATTTATGCCTATTGTCGGGGCTACTATGTTAGTTCCTATTGTCTTATCATTTGGAAAAGGAGATATTAATTATTTTAACCATACATTCTTGCTTAATGATTTGGCAAAATATATTTTATTGGTATCAGTGATAGTCGGTATTGGTATATCTCTTGCACTTATCAGCTTGGATAAGCATGTTACAATCTCAAAAAATGCATATAAGAATTTTTATCGTTTTTTTGCGATATTTTGGATGGGGCTTACTTTGTCAATTCTCTCAAACAATATGGGGATTTACTGGATAGGCTTAGAAAGTGCTACTTTAAGTACAGTTTATATGATAAAAACAAATTCAAGTCTATCGGCTCATAAAGAAGCTTGGAATTATATGATTGTAGGTACTATCGCTATATCGCTTATACTTTTTGGTATTATTTTGATATATGCCAGCGCAAAGCCACTTCTTGGCGAAGATGCTATGAAGTTTTCTGTACTTTTGGCAAATATAAAATATATAAAAAACGGATATCTTTTTGAGATAGGTTTTGCTTTTGTGAGTGTTGGGATGTTTGTTAAGATGGGATTTTTTCCTATGAATTTATGGCTTGCCAATATAGAAAGAGCTTCTTTTTATCCGGTAGCAGCGTTATTTAGCGGGATTTTGGAAAGTGCTATAATGATAGGATTTTTTAAATTTTCTTCAATTGCAAAAGAGGTTAATTATTCACATTTGATAGGTTTTAGCTTTTTATATACTATCTTAACTCTTTTTATTGTCTCTTTTTTGATATATCGTGTTAAAGATTTTATGAGATTATTTAGTCTTAGCGGTATTGAACATATGGCTATCATCGCTGTATTTTGGATCAGTGGAGCTCATTTTGCAGCATTGCTTCACTTTGGGGCTCATGCTTTTTTGAAGCCGGCACTTTTTGTTTCAACAGGAGTTCTTGAAAGTGGGGGTAAATACCATATAGCCGGAGCTTTAAAAGGATATAAAGGCTTTAAAGGAAAATTGTTTGTATTCATAGTGGGACTTTTGATGCTATCTATCGTGTCTCTTCCTCCAAGCCCTATGTTTTTCAGTGAGCTTTATGGTTTTGGAACTATGATAAATATCGCTAAAAATTCAAATCATTTGATTTTGATGCTTGTTGGAATTGGACTTTTGCTTCTGTTTTTAGCTATCATATTCTATAAATTTATAGAAGTTTATCAATCAATGAAATATGACGGAGTATCAAAAGAGAAAAAAGTTTATTTTAGCGAACTTTTTGCAATAAGCCTCTATGGTATATGTACGGCAGCTTTGCTCTCTCCTCTTGCTTTTGCTTTTTTAAGGAGTATTTAAAATGATAAATAAAAATGTTATAGCCCTCGGTTTCGTCAGCTTTTTTACAGATATGGCAAGCAGCATGATAACTCCTATACTTCCTCTGTTTATAGTTTATGTTTTAAACGAGGGAGTTGATAAACTTGGGTTTATTGTAGCTATTGCAACATTTGTATCTTATGCTTTTAGGATTTTATTTGGTTATTTGAGTGATAAATACCAAGTTGTCAAGCCATTTGTGGTTACTGGCTATCTTGTCTCCGCACTTAC
>WFMT01000301.1 GCA_015488975.1 Campylobacteraceae bacterium
AAAATTTTGTATATCCTCAACTTAGAGAAAATCCATTTTATGGTTCAAATATAAAAAAGCTAAAAGATAATTTAGAAGGCTATTATAGATATAGAATAGGAAACTATAGACTCTTTTATCTTATCGAAGACGATAAACTCATTGTGGCTATTGTAGATTTTAGACATCAACAAAAAGCTTATGATTGAACACATAATAAAACAGAGTAGCCGATAAATTACCTATCGGCAATTTATCGGCTATCTTCAGCGTTATAGGTTAATATTTCTAAATCTAAAATTTAAATAAACTCTCAAATTATTATGGTATGATAAAAGTATGAATTAAATATTACTAATATTAAGGAGTTTAATTATGGTAAGAAAAACAGTAGCAATAAGAGATGATTTATTTCATAATTTAGAATTGAATCATATTATTAATCAGTATCAATCATTTTCAGAATTAGTATCAAATGCTTTACAGCTTTTGATAGAAAAACAAAAAAAAGAACAATATAAATTAGCAATGATAGAAGCTTCAAAGGATGAATTATATATTCAAGATATGAAGGGTATTGAAAATGAATTTCAATACTGTGATTTTCAAGGAAACTTTTCATCTGAAGATGAAACCGCATTTGCTAGTTTTGAGAATATCAAATGAATCAATATGATGTATATCTAGCAGATTTAAATCCAACTGTTGGCAGAGAACAATTTGGTAAAAGACCAATTTTAATTATCTCAAATAATTATGAAAATTTACTTGATGTAGTTACAATCATTCCGATAACTTCATTAAAAGATGGAAGAAAAATATATCCAAATGAATTATTATTAGAAAATGAACTTGAAAAACCGTCAATATTGTTATGTCAACAAATTAGAACAATATCAAAAAGTAGATTAATCAAAAAACTAACTTCTATTGATAATTATATTACTCAAAAGAAAATAGTAGATATACTTTGTCTAAGATTTGAAGATGTGAGTTAACCACACATAACAAAACATTGGAAGAAAAACAAGTGTAAACTGCGGAAAAACCTATCTTTTAAGTGTCGATTAGATAAACTTAAAAGATAGAATTTACAAGTCATTTCGACCACTTGTTTTTCAATTCAGTCATTATACTCTACAAAAACACTACAAAGGAAACTCGTATATTATGATAAAAATCTCGATTATACTTTTTTTCGTAGTTTCAATAATATTTTCAACAATATACACGCCTCAAGCAATATTACCAACTTTAGAAAAAGTTTTTCATATTGGTGTTATGGAAACAAATTCTCTACTTTTTGGGATGATTTTTACTTTAATGATAGTAACACCATTTTACATAATTGTATCAAATCATTGGGAAAAGAAAAAAATTATGCTTTATGCTACATTTTTTCTTTTTGTTGCAGTTGCAATATCAGCAATTGCAACAAATTTTTATGTATTGCTTTTTAGTAGAATTTTACAAGGCATATTTATACCTGGAATAACGGCAATAATGTTATCTTATGTCCAAGATATATATCCAGAGAAACATAGAGGTTTAGGTATGGGTATTTATATGGCTGCCACAAGTTTTGGAGCTGTTATTGGGCGGTTATTGGCAGGTTGGATAACTTTTTTGTATTCTTGGAGAATAGCATTTGCAACATTTGCTGCTCTTTTATTTATTGCATTACTTGGTATGATATATGGTTTGCCGCCAGATAATAAAAAAATTATTAAGAAAAAAATTATAATGAGAGCAAACATATTAAAGTATGTTTTTAATTTTAAAATTACCTCTATTTTAATAATTCCATCTGTAGTATTTTTTTCATTTATGGCCATAACAACTTTTGCTACATATCATTTAGCTAAACCACCATTTAATTTATCATCAGGAGAGATAGGGAATTTATTTTTAGTTTTATTAATAGGTGTACTTGTCAGTCCTATTGCAGGAAAATATTCGGATAAGATTGGAAGAGTTAAAGTCTTATTTTTCGGTATATCTATTTTGATAATAGGAATACTTTTTAGCTTGATTCCATCATATATTTTTGTTGTCATAGGAGTTGGTTTGGTTACAATGGGTATGTTTTCAGTACAATCAGTTACACCTACTTATTTAGGGGATTTAGTGCCTAACGATAGAGCAACTCTTGCAATATTATATCAAACATTTTTTTATTTCGGTGGAGCATTAGGCACTCTAGTACCAGCTCTGATTTGGAAAAGTTATTATTTTAATGGTGTTGCAATATTTTGCATATCATTGCTTTTAATTGGTATAATGCCTTTAACATATATTATGATTAAGCAAACTAAAACAGTTTAAAAATCAAGAAGAAAATATAATATTAATGAATTAGTTTATTCCAGCCCAAAAGTCAAGACAATTTTCAATTTTTTTAATTCCTTTGTAATTTCTTTCACTCTACGCTACCTTATGTAATATATTATACTCATAATTCTCATAATTGGTTACATTTTGTTCTTTTGTTATAACTTTTAAATATTTCTTTTTATCATACATCTCAGCTTCGACAAGTAGTGATTTTAAAAGATGAAGATATACTCTTTGGGCGGTTGTTGAAAATGACAACAAATCATTACAAAGTCATATTTGACCATGCGGATTAAATATTGCTCAATTGAGCATTACAACTTACTTAATAAGCCTACCGCTTTTCCTACAACTTCAAAAAAACCACTTGGTATATTTTCTACAGGATAAGATGGATTGTCAGAGATGATATCGCAGCTTCCGTCAATTTTACACAAAACTCTCTTTATAAAAAGTCCATTTTGTGTTAAGAGTATGTAAATACCTCCTTTTTGAATATCTTTATTGCTTTTATCTATAAAGACAACATTTCCCTCTTTTAGCGTAGGCTCCATTGATTCGCCTATAACATTAATAGCTTCTATATGTTTTATATTATTTCCGCCTATGTTTAGCTTTTGTATGATTTTTTCATCAATATTTATATATTGGCTGTTTTCATCATAATTTTCCGCTCCTCCTCCGGCACTTGCGTAAATATCACTAAAATACCTAATTCTTGCATATTTTTCTGTTTCATCCCTTATGCTGTCTATCACTTGGTCATACAAAAGCCAATTTATCGAAATCTTTCTTTTTGCGCAAAAATCAAGTATTTTATCATAAGGCACTCTTCCTCTTTTTTTCATAGTTGCCAAAGTCAGATGATTTATATCAAGTGATTTTGCCAAATCCTTATCATAAATCTTTTTGCCATTTATTTCATTTGACAATATATCTTTCATAGATTCAAATATTTCGATAACAGTTTTCAAAATAACTCCTTATTTATATGTCAGTTTGAAATATAATTATACCATAATTTTAAAAAATAGTACAATTTGACATAAATTTAAAGGAAGAAACATGATAATACTAAATATAATAGATAGGTTTTTAGATATTTTAGTAAAACAATTTTCAAAAATTGGAGATTTGGTTTTTTAATGATCTTACATCTTGATCTTGACTCTTTTTTTGTTTCTGCCGAGAGAACAAAAGATAAAAGACTTTTACACAAAGAAGTCGCAGTCGGTGGACGAAGTGATCAGATAATCTTTGCAAAAAATAAGCCAAATAAAAAAGTGATAATAGCAAATAGCGGTGCTTTTGTACCACCTGTCTTTTTTTCAAAAAAAGAGCATGACAAAAGCTCATATTTTAAAGATAAAGAGAAAATAAGAGGCATTATAACAACAGCTAGCTATGAAGCGAGAGGCTATGGGCTTAAAACAGGAATGAGTATAAAAGAAGCTATCTCTCTTTGTCCGAAACTCATAGTTTTACCACCAAATCATTTACTTTACCATACACTTTCTTTTAAACTTAAACACTTTTTAGAAAAAAAGCTACCGTTGATAGAGCAGTACAGTATAGATGAATTTTTTGCAGAGACTTCCGGTTGGATCAATGATAAAGATGTATTTGATTTTGCATTAACTTTAAAAAATGATATTAAAGCAAAATTTGATCTTCCCATATCCATAGGAATTGCCAAAACAAAATGGATTGCAAAGTTAGCTACAAATACGGCAAAGCCTGATGGAGTTAAGATAATTTATCCAAAAGATATATACAACTTTATAAAAGATATACCAATTAAAGAATTTCCCGGTATCGGAAGGTCTTGGGAGAATAAACTCTCAAGATATAAAAAATCTACTTTGGGAGATGTTTACAGCTCAAAAGTTTTACTTTACTCTTATGGACGAGAAGGCAAAGAATTATATGATAAAATTTGTGGCAAAGATAATGATCAAATAGAAAAGCAAAAAGATAGAAAGTCCATAGGCATATCAAGAACTTTTGATCCTATTTTAGAAAGAAAAGAGATAAAAAGGAGGATTTATATACTCTCAAGACACTTATCGTTTATACTTACAAGAATAAAGCAAAGACCTACTACTATATTTCTTGGTATAAAATATGAATTTAAAGAAAAATCAAAAAAAAGAAAAACTTTCAATAGAATTTTTACTGAAATTTTTTTAAAACAAGAGTATATAAAGCTTTTTGATGAGATAGACATCTATAAAAATAGTAAAATCATCAGGCTTTCTATGTCGCTTACAAACTTTAATAGCCATAAAAACCACATATATTCTGTATTTGATTTTAAAGAAGATTGCATACAAAATAACTTGTATGCAAAAATAGGAAAATTAAGAGAAAAATATGGTATCGATATAATCAAACATGGGATTGAGTATTAGCGTTTTTTTGTTGCTTTTTCCAAATAGTACCATAACCCTCCAAGAAGTACAAAAAGCAAGATAGGCGTAATCCAAAGGTGATCTTTTAAAAATACAGCCATGCCCAATAGATATTTTCCACTTTTATAACTTCCTATGCCAAACAATAATGCCCAAATTAGCGCTGAGATTAGATTGTAAATTGTAAACTTTTTAAAATCATACCTGGTCAAACCTATAGTTATAGGAATTAAAGTTTTTATACCATATATAAATTTTTGGATAAATATAATCTTGTCTCCATATCTTTTCATCATAATAGAGCTAAGAGCCAGTTTTCGCCTGTGCTTTTTTATATATGGCATAACTAAGGCTTTATTGTATCTAGCGATATAAAAAAGCACGCTATCGCCTATAAAATTTGCGATAAAAGCAACAGTTATGGATATAGTGATATCCATTTTACCGGCATAAGAAAGTATTCCCGCAGCTACAAGTGCAAAAAATCCACCACCAAAAGAATACAAAAAAAGAATCAAATACCCATAAGTCGATAAAGATGTAAATATATCACTCAAATTATATTACCTTGTATATTTTATTATTGTATTGATAAACACTCTGCCACTTCTGGGAATTCTAATGCGATACCCTTTAAATATATCAGTCGGATATACATTTTTATTATAGTAATTTGCATTATATGAATTGTTTACAGACAAAGATGAGCCTGCAAGCGAAACCCCTAAAAATAGTCCTTTTGATCTTGAGTAAGAATATATTGCAGAATTAAAGCCTGCATCAGTACCAGCCATCGCATTTCTGCCAACAGGTCCTACAGCAACAGAAGCATCCGCGCCAAGTGTAAACTTGCCTCCAACTATGCCGGCAATCCCGCTTCGATTTTTAAAAACAAGTATTATATTACTAGATTGTGCCCCAATCTGCCATCCTATACTTCCTCCCGTTAGATTGATAAAACAAGGAGCACTCCATCTTCCATTTTTTTGTTTTATACTTAAAACCCCTCTGCCAAACCTCCCGCCTACAAAAAATCCGACTTTTATGACATTTGGTATTATAGCTATCGCTTTTGCATTTCTTAAAAGTTTTGGCGGAATAGAACTCTCCGGAATGCTCATAATATTATTTAATGTATTTACAGCAGATATCACAATATCGTCTTGTTTCTGAGCCGCTTGTAAATTTAACCCTACAAATATCATAATGATATAAATTATTTTTTTCATATTAACTCCTTATATGATTGGCAAAACTACCCTCTTTTTGGACCAACTCCTCATGAGTACCCTCTTCAACTATGCGTCCATCCTCAAGCATATAGATATAATCCGCCTGTCTTATCGTACTTAATCTGTGAGCTATTATTATAGTAGTTTTTTCTTTTAAAACATCTTGTAACTCTTCAAAAAGTGTTTCTTCGGTATGAATATCAAGTGCACTTGTTGATTCATCCAATATAATAATACTTGGATTTTGCAAAATCATTCTCGCAATAGATATCCTTTGTCTCTGCCCACCTGAAAGCTTAACTCCATTTTTGCCAACTTGTGTGTCAAGTCCATTCTCAAAAACTTTCAACATCCCCTCAAGTTGCGCAATTTTTATGGCTTGATGTATGATTTTATCATCTATCTCTTTTCCAAGGGTCAGATTCATTCTCACCGTATCATTAAAAAGTAATGGATTTTGCAACACAAGATATATATGCTCTCTTAATACATCCAAACCTATCTCATTGACATTGATACCATCTATCAGCAAGCTTCCTTTTTTGATAGGATAGAATCCAACAATTATTTGAGCAAGTGTTGTTTTTCCACTTCCGCTTGCACCCACTATCGCAACTTTCTTTCCCTTGTGGATTGTCATGTTGATATCTTTTAATATAGTCACATTATTATCATAAGAAAAGTATAAATCTTTTAAAACTATTTCATTTGTCTTGCTGTTTACAAATGGGTTTTTCAAATGGGGGTATCTCGGCTCTTTTTCCATATCAAAAATTTTATTTATTCTATCTAATGCTCTTTTTGCATTATGATAGGAGTATTGGATATTTAGTATCTCTTGAACCGGACCCATCATAACCCAAAGATAGCCAAAAATCGCCAGCATAAGCCCAATAGATAGATTTCCGTAAGCTACTGTAAAGATGGAAGCTGCTCTGAAAATCTCAAAGCCCCCTAAAAATAATAAAAATGAGAACCTTAACGCTGCATCGCTTTTATAAGCAAATGCAATTCCAGCCTTTTTTATATCAAAACTCTTTTTAAATAATCTTTTTATAAAATTTTGTTCTTGATTTGAAGCTCTTATTTGCCAAAAAAGATCTAGTGTTTCACTCAATGCCTCGGTAAATTGTTCATAAGTTTTATTTTCTTGTTTTTTATAAAAGCTAACTTTCCTTGCAAATTTTTTACTAAGAACCACAACAAAAGGATTTACCAAAAGTATAAAAAGAGCCAATTTCCAATTTATTAAAAGCAGTAC
>WFMT01000302.1 GCA_015488975.1 Campylobacteraceae bacterium
ATCTTCCCATAGCAAACGGTAAATCCATAGAAACTACAACTACATCAACACCGTCAATAGAAGTTGCTTCTTCGTTAAATTTTCTGGTTTCCGCAGCACATACAGGAGTATCTAAAGATGGAACAGCAACAATAAGCTGAACCTTGTCTGCTGCACCACCTACTTTTATCTCTGACAAATCTTTGCCTACAACAATCACTTCAGGAGCTTTGTCTCCCACCTTTAAATCATTACCTTTTAATGCTACTTCATTACCTTTTAACTTTGTTTTTGCCATTTGTATTATCCTTTTTTTAAAGTTTCACCAAATTATAACGAAATAGGATAAAAACTATCTTAATTAAGAAATTATTTACTAATCAATCTCAAAATCCACCTTTGGCTTTAAGCTTTTTCTCATATCTGTGTCCGATTATTGCCAAAGTAAATGTTATGGAAAAGTACATAGCAGCTACAACCAGCCATGTTTCAAATGGTGAAAATGTATTGGCAACAATCTCTCGACCGACTTTTGTAAGATCGGTAATGGATATAACAGATACCAAAGATGAGTCTTTAACCATTGCTATAACTTCTCCGACAAGTGCAGGCAAAGCTCTTTTAAGTGCCTGTGGCATTACAATATGTCCCATAGTTTGAAAATAATTCATACCAAGAGATTTTGATGCTTCTGTTTGACCTTTATCGACTGACTGTATCGCTCCTCTTAAAATTTCTGCTATATATGCACCATAAAAAAGTCCAAGTGATGCAGCACCTGCTACAAATCTTTCAAGGTTGAAAATAGTAGCTATAATGAAGTAAAATATGAAGATTTGAACCAGCAGCGGTGTCCCTCTGATAATCGTTATATAAACAGTAGCTATATCATCTAAGAACGGATATCCGCTTATCCTCATAAAAGTCAAAATCCACCCGAGCGTAAACGCCAATACAGCCGCATAAAATGAAATCTCAAGTGTTACGTATAAACCTCTTAAAAGCGGTCCTGATGTTAATGTTTTATAATATGCAAGCGAATCTCCCTGATAAACTTCCTCGCCATTTGTAACATCTATTTTATAACCTTTTGTATTAATCTCTTTTTTATCACCATCAGCACTGACGATTTTTATCTCATTGCCTTTTATATGGACAGTTCCGTCAAACGGAGCATTTAGAGAGACTTTTTTCTCATAAACAAAATATTGGGGTACACTGTTCCATTTCCATATATAATTCATATGAGTTGCAGCTATATATAACCCTGCCAGGATAAGCACATAAAAACCCAAGGCCACAAAATGACCAAAGGTTTTATTTTTTATAATCGTCTTTTTTTTCTTGACCATAAGTTACTGAACTCTTTTTAACCAATATGTACTTTTAAACCATTTATGATAGATTTTTTCGTATGTTCCATCATGTTTTGCTTGGTTTAAGAAATTATCAAGCCAATTTAAAAAGTCAGGATCACCTTTTCTAACAGCCCATCCAAGAGGTTCAAATGTCAAATCTTTATCCCAGAACACAATGCCGGAATTTTTACCTCTTTTTGCCATAAATATAGCATTATAAGGTTTATCATATATAAATGCATCTGCCTTGCCGTTTAACAATTCTTGAACAGCATCAGCCTCAGTATCAAATGTTCTGATTTTTGCATGTTTAAACATTCTTCTTGCTGCGATTTCGCCTGTAACACCAAGTTTTGTAACTATTGTATATTGGGGTTTGTCCAAGTCTTTCCAAGACTTTTTACCCTTTGCTACGCTTGCTCTGACAAGTAAAGTTTGTCCTATATTTATATATGGGTTTGCAAAGTTAATCTTTAAATTTCTTTTTTGAGTTACTGTCATACCTGAGATAATTATATCATATTTTCCAGCTAACAATCCAGCGATGATGCCATCCCATGCGGTTGGAACTATTTTAAGTTTAACTCCCATATCTTTGGCCATTCTTCTAGCCATATCAACATCAAAACCTATGATATTACCTTTTTTATCTCTCATTTCAAAAGGCATATATCCCGGCTCCATACCAACTCTTAAAACACCTCTTTGCTCTATCTGATTTAAAGTTGATTGTTTCCACAAACTCAAATCAGATGCTAACAGATTAACACCAAGCACCAACAGCAGTGCCACTAATATCTTCTTCATATAATCTCCTTAAAAAAATTTCTAAATAACATTTTACTTAATTAGGCTTAAAATTATTGTAAATTCAGTTTAATTTAGTAAAATCATTAAATGAAAAACGCAATTTTTAATAAAATAAGAGAATTCGGAGCGGATATTGCACTCATCAGTGTAGCCCTATCTTGGGGGACTACTTTTATTATAGTCCAGGATGCCATCAAAAATGTACCGGTTTTTTCATTTTTATTTTTAAGATTTTTTCTTTCATTTTTATTATTATCCATTATATCACTAAGATATAAAAAAGATTTAAATTTGCCTCTTATTAAAGCAGGTGTGTTCTTAGGATCACTTTTTTTCTTTGGATATGCTACTCAAACTTATGGATTAGTTTACACAAAGTCATCAATAGTTGCGTTTATAACAGGCTTAAATGTGATTATCGTACCGGTGGTGCTTTATATACTTTTTAAGAAGAAAGTATATATTTTTTCTGTTTTGGGTGCTTTAATCGCAACTGTTGGTCTTTGGATGCTTACAGGTGCAAATGGCATAACTTCTTTTGGAAAAGGAGAATTTTATTCACTGCTTTGTGCCACATTCTTTGCTATACATATAGTTTACACCGCAAAACTCTCAAAAAAGTATAATATTTTTTTACTTGTTAGCGTTGAATTGCTAACTGTAGCACTTTTTTCTTTGATTTTTTCTTTGATTTTTGACCCTTTTACTATACCGAAAACATACTCTTATGCTTTATTGCTTGCCCTGTTTAGTACAGTTATTTTTGCAACAGTATATGCACTTTTTATACAAACATATATGCAACAATACACAACTCCGGCAAAAACTGCCATCATATTTACGATGGAGCCAATAAGTGCAGCTGTTTTTAGTTACTATTATGCTCATGAAGTTTTAAATACAACTCAGATTGCAGGAGGAGTAATCATGATTTTTGCTATTTTGCTTGCAGAAATAGGCTCTTACTTTAGGAATAAGGTCTAAAAAAATTCAGAACCATTTTTTCCTAAGAAAAAATAGCGTAATGATGGCTGATAAAATAAATGAAATACCAATAGTTATAAAAAAGGCATGGGGCGAGTGTTGAAAAGGAATATCAACATTCATTCCGTAAATACTGGCTATCAATGTGGGGATCATCAAGATAATCGTCACAGATGTTAAAAATTTCATGACCATATTTAGATTGTTTGAAATGACTGACGCAAAAGCATCCATCATACCACTTAATATATTGCTATAAATATTTGCCATCTCAATGGCTTGTTTATTATCTATGATAACATCTTCTAACAAATCTTTATCTTCATCATTAAGTTCCAAAAGTCCAATCTTTTGAAGTCTCTCCATAACGAGTTCATTTGATTTTAAAGATGTGGCAAAAAATACAAGGCTTTTTTCTATATTTAAAAGTTTTATTAATGCTTCATTTTTCATAGACACATGTAATTCTGTCTCTATTTTATTTGTCCTTCTATAAATATCTTTTAAATATTTCAAATACAAAATTGCTGTTTCATGAAAACAATATAGTATAAAATGACTTCTGTTTTGAGTAGATATTTTTTTTATTTTACCATTAAATAAATTTAAGATGGAAGTAAAATTTTCTAAACATACTGTAATAACCACATCTTTAACCAATACTATTCCTACTGGCAAGGTTGTAAAAGGAATATCGTGATTGTTGTTATCAAATTTAGGTATTCTAAGCACTATTAAAGTAGTATTATCTTCCGTTTCTATCCTCGATCTCTCATCTATATCAAGAGAATCTGTTAAAAAATCCAAAGGAATATTTAACTCTTTTGATAAACTTTGTATCTCTTCTTTGCTGGGATTAGAAACATTGATCCAGCAATGACTCTCGATTTTTTTAACTGAGACAAAACCTTTGTCAGTACTTTTTAGCAACTCTATCATAGAAGCTCCTTTAAAATGCAACGGATGATTGTACTGCTAAGTGCTTTAAAAAATAATTAAATCTACACAAAACTACTTTTGGTATTTTTAGAGTCTTGGGCTTACTTTTATATCATTAATATTTACAAAATAATTGTGCTTGTATGCTTCTATTCCATATCTTCCTATCATAGCAGCATTGTCCGAGCAATACTTAAGTTTAGAGAGTTCAAGCTCCAAACCAAACTCTCTTGTAAGCATCAATATCTTTGCTCTTAAATATTCATTTGCACTTGCTCCACCGACTATAGAGAAGATACCATTTTGCTCTTTTATGCCATTTGCTTCTTTTTTTAAGATATTTTTTAATTTGTGCAATAGATGAGCAGTTGCTGTTTTTTGAAAAGAAGCACAGATATCTTGTTTGTCCTGCTTACTCATATCACCTAAAGATTCCACAGCGAGTCTAACTTGATTTTTAAGTCCGGAGTAGCTAAAAGCTATCTTGTTTGAATTATAAAGAGGAGTGGTAAAACCAAATCTATTCTCATCTCCTTTTTTGGCATACTCTTCTACTACAGGACCTCCGGGGTATCCAAGTCCCAACATCTTGGCTACTTTGTCAAAACTCTCACCAAAGCTGTCATCAAGAGTTGTAGCTAAAATCTTATAATTGAAAAAATCATTTACTTTTAAAACTTGGGTGTGACCTCCTGATACCAAAAGTGCAAGCATCGGGAAAATACCATCTTTTTCAATAAATAAAGAAGAGATATGTCCCTTTAAGTGATTTACTGCTATCAGCGGTATATTAAGGGCTACACTTAAAGCTTTTGCCATAGTAACTCCCTCAACCAAAGTAACAGAAAGCCCCGGCTCATTCGTAACTGCTACAGCTTTAATACTATCAAAATATATCCTGCACTCTTCAAGGATTTTAGGAAGAGCTACCGCGTGAAGCCTAGCTGCAAGTTCAGGTACAACGCCACCATAAAAAGAGTGTTCTTTTTCTTGGGATATTTTTTTATGGAATATTAATTTTTTGGAACTTATCTCGGTAATGGCGATAGAGCTGTCATCGCAACTGCTTTCTATGCTTAAGAGCATTTAATTTTTTCCTGATGATTTATTTGCATACTCTCTGACTTCTTTGTCAATATCAAAAATATCTTCAAATCTGTCCAACTCAATATCTCTAAATTTTTCAAAAGATTTCAAAACTATTTTTGCAATATCCAAAAATCCTATCTTGCCACATAAAAACTTTTCAACAGCTATCTCATTTGCTGCATTTACCACAACTCCGGTATCCGGATGAGCCAACACTTCATCTTTTATCTGCCAGATGGGATACCTTTTTGTCTGTATTTTTTTAAAATTTATATTTCCTATTTCCGAAAGATTTATATTTGGCAATACTCTTTTTTTTACATTATCACCCAAAAGAGCATAAGCAATAGGTAGCTTCATATCAGTTCCAGCAAAATGAGCCGTTGTGCTTCCATCTTCAAAATCAATTAATGCATGGATTATAGACTTTTTTTCTATGAGAGCAGATAAATTATTTATGCCAAAAAGCCATTTTGCTTCCAAAAGCTCAAACAGTTTATTTGTCATAGTAGCACTATCGATACTTATCTTTTTTCCCATACTCCAGTTTGGATGTTTTAAAGCATCTTTTGCTTTCATATCTTTAATGGTATCTATATCAACATCTCTAAAAGGACCACCGCTAGCTGTTATGGTTATCTTGTCAATACTTCTCTTATTCATCAAATACCAGATGGCAAAATGCTCGCTGTCAATGGGAACAATTTTTGAAATATCTGTGAATTTTCCGGCAACGACCAAACTTTCTTTATTGGCAAGGGCTAGTTTTTTACCGCACTTTATAGTCTCCATAGTAGGCCTAAGCCCTAAAAATCCCACCAACGCATTGACAACCAAAGTGCTTTTAGATAGATTTATAACTTCAAGTATTCCATTCATCCCAAAAAGTACATTTTTATGTTCAACCATTGGGATTAATTCTTTTTTAGATATCACAACATATTTAGGATGAAACTCTTTGATTTGTTCATTTAGCAACTGTACATTTTCACCAGCACACAAAACTTCTATTTGAAGATGAAACTC
>WFMT01000303.1 GCA_015488975.1 Campylobacteraceae bacterium
ACCGCTAACTGTAAATCCAAAAGCAGCTGAATCAGTATGAAGTGGTCTTAACCTGCCAAAGGTGCCATATTCTCCTACTAAATTATTCAAATGTGGAAAAGCTAATTCGAATGCTATAAACACCCCAATACTCATTGCCACAATACCTAAAACAATCGTTAAAATCATAAAAGCCTTAGCGATTGTATAATCGTATGCTATCGCATTACTATCTTGCATACAATACCTCCTTATAAATTTTGTCATACAAATGTCACATTGTTTGAAATTTTACAATAACTTTTATATAAACAAACTTAAATGTGTTAATTATTTGTTAAAAGATAATCTTAAGTTAATATGATTTTATCTTGTATCCGAGTCCGGAAATATTTTCTATAAAATCATAATCTGTTTTGGTTCTAAATCTTTTTATAAATGTACGAACAGCCGCATCATTCACTTTCTTATTACTCCATACTTTATTTTTTAACTCTTCATGCGGTATAAAAGTATCAATATTTTGAATTAATACTTTTATAAAGTTCAACTCTTTTTTCGTTAGCTTAACTATCTCGCCATTCTTATATAAAATATGCTTTGTTTTATCATATGTATATTTTTTGTCTAATTCCACAATATTGCTTATTGATAATTTGTTTAATGCAATTTCTTTAACTACATTTAATAATTCATCAACATCAACAGGTTTTATCAAATATTTATCTATACCTATATCTATAGCACTAAGTAATTTTTCTTTTTCACTAAAAGCAGTAAAGAGAATAATAGGGGTATCTTTTGATAATTCTTTAATATTTTTTGACATTTCAAGTCCATTGCATATAGGCATCAGTATATCACTTATAACAATATCGGGTTGGTATTTTTTAAATTTTTTCAAACCTTCATTTCCGTTATTTGCTACTATTATCTCTTTAAATTCATCTTCAATGGCACTTTGCAACAAATTCCTAATATTATCTTCGTCTTCAACATATAAAAGTGTTAAATTTTTACAAATATTTTCTTTTTCCATTTTATTTCCCCTTTTTTTCGCAAACTAATGCCTTATTCTTTTGTCTTTGGCAAACAGATTATAAAACAAGCTCCATTTTTACTATTTTTTATTTTCAATGCACCCTTGCTTCGTTCAATTATTTTTTTACTCATATAAAGACCTATACCAGTACCTTGAGAACTGTGTTTTGTTGTAAAATAAGGATCAAAAATTTTACCTATTATATCCTCTCTTATACCATTACCGTTATCGCAGATAGATATCTCAATTATTTCTTTTTGATTCTCATCAATCCTTGTTTTCAATTCAATGGTTATCTTTTTATTTTTATTATTGACTGATATCAGGGCATCTTTTGCATTATTTATTATATTTAACAAAATTTGCAAAAGCTCATTAGGATAACCTCTGGTTATTATACTATACTTTACTTTAAATATTATTTTAATATTATGACTTTTTAGTGTCTCTTGTAATATTAAAATTGCTTCTTCTATTGTCTTTTCTATGGCATATTCTTTTTCCTTCTTGTCTTGTTTAAAGAAATCTCTAAAATCATCTATTGTATTTGACATGCTGTCTATTACGATTTTACTTTGTTTATAGTATATATCAAGTATTGATTTACTTTGTCCTTTTAGACAAGCTTTTTTTAATTTAAATAATAATATATTCAATTCACTAAGAGGTTGCCTCCATTGATGTGCTATATTTGCTATCATCTCACCCATTGCCGCAAATCTGGCTTGCTGGAACATAACTCGGTCTTTTTCTCTATTTTTTTCAACTTCTTGTCTTATTCTCTCTTCTAAATTTTGATTTAATTGTATTAATCTAAGAGTTTGTTCTTTTATTCTCTCTTCAAGAGTGATATTTAACAGTTCTAACTCTTCTTCTTTTTTTATCAATTTATTTGCATTTTCTATCGCTTCAGTCACATCATATCTAATCGCCACAAATTCCTTGATATTGTTTTTTTGATCAAGTATAGGTATAACAGTTGTATTTACATAAAAAGTTGTCCCATCTTTTGCAAGATTTTTAACTGTTGCCTTATATGTTTTTTTTGCCAAGATAGTATCCCAAAGCTTTTTAAATGCCTTGGATGGTACATCTGGATGCCTTACTATATTATGGTTTTTTCCCATTAATTCATTTTTAGAATATTTGGAGATTTTGCAAAATTCTTCATTTACAAATGTTATAACACCATTTATATCTGTCTTTGAAACTATATTATTTTTTTCTATAGCTTTAATATATTGTTCAAGAAATGCCAATTTTACATCTTTGCTTTACAACAATCATGAATAGTTGCGTGAGGGTTTGTAATAAACCAGTATCCTTTGTATATCATATAAAGACCAAAAATAATAATAACAAAAGATGCTATTTGAATCATAATCTTTCTAAAATTGCTACTTTTTAAAGATCCTACGACGAAACCCAATCCCAACAATACAGGCATGGTTGAGAGTCCAAAAACCAACATAACAACGCCACCCCAAAAAGCTGATGCTGTTGAAGCAGCAGATGCTGCAAAAAAGTAAACAAGTCCGCAAGGAAGGAAACCATTTAACATGCCTAAAAAAAAGAAACTTGGAAGTGCTTTTGAGTGGATAAGCACAGAAAATAATTTTTTAACAAAATTACTTCCTGCCAATGAAAATTCAATAGAGGTTAAAAATCTTAATTTACCCATTAAAGATAAACCCATAAAAAACATAAATATACCAATTGCCATATTGAAAATACCGATAGAAATATGATCAAATACAAACATACTTCCCAATAATCCAAAAATTACGCCAATAATTGCATAAGAGGTAACTCTTCCAAAATTATATAAAAAATGACAAAAAAACTGATATGCTCTCCCTCTGCTTGAATCAATTTTTGCAGCTGTATAAGCAACTATAAAGCCTCCACACATTCCTACACAATGCCCGAGACTTCCCAAAAAGGCTACACTCACTATAACATAGAAATTTACCATATCCATCTTGATTCCTTAAAATAATGCTAATATTATAATATTTTAATGTTAAGTTAATATTATTTTTTATAAAGAATCAGCAAATTTCTTAAATATATATCTGCTGTCATGTGGACCAGGACTAGCTTCTGGGTGGTGCTGAACAGAAAATACAGGAAAATCTTTAAATTTTAATCCTTCTATTGTATTATCAAAAAGATTTATATGAGTAATTTCTGCTATTTCCTTAATACTTTCTGGAACATTATAGTTATGATTTTGTGCAGTTATTTCTACGGTACTGTTTTTAGTATTTAAAACAGGATGATTGCCGCCGTGTTGGCCAAATTTTAACTTGTATGTCGGATATCCTCTTGCTATACTCAATAATTGGTGACCCAAACAGATGGCAAAAATAGGAATCTTGGCTTCAACAAGAAGGTTAATCTCTCTTGCTTCTTTTTTAAGAATCAATGGATCTCCTGGTCCGTTTGATAAAAATACAGCTTTTATCTCATTATTTTTATATCTTTTTATTAATTCCTCCGACTTGAAATCTGCAGGCACAACCTCCACTTCAAGTCCGGCCTCACTAAGTTCATTAAGTATATTTCTTTTAATACCAAAATCAATTGCGACTATCTTTTTCTGTTTTATAATATTTTTATTATATTGCATTTTGGCATGATTCCAAGTGCCGCTGTTGTGAATATATCTGTTTTTTGTACTTACTTTCTCAAGAAAATTTATATCCTCAATTCTATGAGCTTTATCAAGCAATTTTTTTAATTCTTCTTTTTCTGATATTTCAGTTGAAGCTATCATCATCAATGAACCGGAGCTTCTAATGGTTTTAGTAAGCATTCTGGTATCAACATTACAAATTCCAATCGCATTATGTTTTTTTAGAAAATCCGACAATGACTCTTCGCCTCTAAAATTAGAATATCTATCTTGATAATTTCTAACTATAATACCACAAGAGTAAATATTGTCACTCTCAAGATCATTGTCATTGCATCCAACATTACCGATTTCAGGCATTGTATAAACTATAAATTGTCCTGCATAACTAGGATCACTGAGTATTTCCTGATATCCACTCATTGAAGTGTTAAAGACTATCTCGCCAACTTTCGTACCATTGCTCCCAAAGCTTGATGCTTCTAAAAACAATCCATTTTCGATATATATCCAAATTTTTTTCATACTGCTTTTCACCTATTACTACAAATTTACATCATGCCTATCTTTTTTAACTCTTCTTGATATAACTTTTCAAATACTATATCATACTCTTCGCTTCCTGGAATAATTTTTCTTTTATAATTCTTTATTTTATCAATAACTATATCTTCAATATCTTCAAACCTGTTAATATAATTTTCAATAGAGCCAAATATTATATTTTTCACCATATTTTCAGATACTTTAAATTCAATCAAATCATTTTGTATCAATTCATCTAAAATTTTATGTGAAAGATCAGAATATCTATCTTCATAGGAAAGTACGACATTGTATTCTCCTGCAAGTTTCTTCTTTATAAGCCAAAACATATTTCTTTGGTCAACTTGCATAAACTCCATCTCGTCTTCATTTTCTTCCATTATTTCATAAACTCTCTCTTCGAGTGCAACTTCTTTCATAATATCTTCTTCGATAAGCTTTTTAGCTGTATTGGAGACACTCTCTATACCAAAACTCATTTTTATAAAAGTACTGTTTAGTAAATCAATTGCTATTTTATTTGCTATATATGGTGCATGTGGTTTTCCGATTTTCATTATCACAAGCCTTAATATTAATTTAGTGAAGGTTATTTTATCTAAAATTTTGTAAAGAGCTTATTAAACCCAAATTTTGCATAAAGAAGCAATACTATTTAATATTTAATTAATTTTTACCTATATAAGCAGCAATATGATTAGGAATACCTCCGGGAGGAACTATCGCAACCTTATCTGCATTATTCAATACTGTATCTTTTGATAATATTTTATGATTGATAAAAACAGCTTCTACATCATTATCATCAAGATGTAGGTACTCAATAAGATTTCTAACACTCATATTCTCTGGAATTTCCATTTTTGCATTAGAGCAGCTCAAGCCTTTTTCCTTGCATTTTTGTTTTAAAAATGAAAATGCGCTAAAAGTTATTTCTATCATTTTTTATCCTTTTTTGCTAGCTTAAAAGGAGGACCCTTTAGTAAAATTTCTGTTATTTTTGAAGCTTTTTGCGGCGACATTTTTGCCATTACTTTAGATATTTTTTTAGGCTTTAGATTAAAAAGTATCTTCGAAGCTTCAAAATCACTCATTGAAGACAATATCTGTGCGGCTGCTTGATCTTTCATCTTAGAATATGTTGCCGTTATTTTATCATCTTTGGCAACCTTTATCGCTTGTAAAAGTTCTTTGTTTTTTGCAAGTAAATTTTGGATATTTTTCTCTTTTTGCTTCACTTCTTCTAAAGTAGCATTGATATCTTTCTCTTTTTGTGCCAACATCTTTTTTTTCTTATCAAATAATGCATTTGTGGCAGCTCTTAAAGCTTGGTATGCTTGTCTATCTTCATCTATTTTTTCAATTTTATTTGATAACTCATCTTTTCTCTGATTGAAAATCTGATTACATTCATAAACATTGCTTGCAGAAAATGAGTATGATAAAAATAATATAAAAATCAATAAAACTCTCAAATATTTCTCCTTTTATAATTCATAGTAGAAACCTCATCTATCATTTTTTGTTCATCTTTTTTTAATTTTTCCAATTTTTTTTGAACCTGCAAATCTTCTAAATATTTTATCTTTTCAAATTCCATCAATGCTATTTTATATTCACTCTGTGCATTTTTAATCTCTTGTAGTTTTTCTAAAAGTAAAAATTCTTTTTCTTTTTTAAGATTCATCTGTATTTCAAAAGAGTGATTTTGTGCCAATAATTTTTTAAACTTACCTTTTTTTGGTATTTTCAAATTATTCGCATCTTTTGAAATATCTGTTATCTCATCATTTAGCATCTTTTTGTGTTTATTTAAAATGGCAATTTTATTTTCAATACTATCAACTTGTTGCTTTCTAAGTTTCAATAGTTGAGAATATTTTGTTTTCACCTAATAATCTCCTTTTTTACTAAAGCAAGTTTCAGCAAAAATTCCTCTTTAAAATTGCTTTGCTCTGACGGATAAGAGAAATATTCATTATTTTTATCCTTGCTTATATTTTTGAAACATAAGAGTTTCATTTTAAATTTTAACTATAATAGTATCTTTTCTATCAGGACTTGTTGAAATAACACCTATCCTTGTACCTGTTAACTCCTCTAATCTTTTTATATATTTTTTTGCATTTTCAGGAAGCTTGTCAAACTCGCTTATCCCTCTAAGTCTTTTCCAGCCGTCCATCTCTTCATACACAGGCTTAACTTTTTGTAAATTAGTCGGGAATTTATCTGTTTTCTTTTCATCTATTTCATAAGCCGTGCAAATCTTTATCTTTTCAAATCCATCCAATACATCAAGTTTCATCAAAGCCAATTCATCACAACCGTTTATTCTACTGGCATATTTGCAAGCAACCGCGTCAAACCAACCACATCTTCTTGCTCTTCCAGTTGTTGTTCCAAACTCATGCCCTTTTTCACCAAGAAGCTTTCCGTCCTCACCAAAATCTTCAGTGGGGAAAGGGCCATTACCGACTCTTGTGCAGTATGCCTTGACTATGCCTGTTATTTTACCGATATCTTTTGGATTCAATCCAAGCCCTGTACAAGCACCCGCTGAAATAGTGTTAGAGCTTGTAACAAAAGGATAAGTTCCATGATCGATATCCAAAAGCGTTCCCTGAGCACCTTCTAATAAAATTCTTTTATTATTTTCAAGCTCACTCCATACAAGATGAGTGGTATCCGCTAAAAATGGTTCAAGAAATTTGGCATATTCGTCTAATTCCTCTTTTAACTCCTCTTTGCTTGGGATTTTTATCCCCAAAACTTTGAAGTATTCTTTATTTGTTTTAAAATAATTCATCAAAGATAAAACAAGACTTTGGGTATCTCTAAGTTCGCCGAGTCTGTGACCGTTTCTATCTATCTTTAAGCTATAAGCAGGACCTATGCCTTTACCTGTTGTGCCAATAGCTTTTTTACCTCTTAGTTTTTCTTTTGCAATATCAATTTCTTGGTGAAAGTTCAGTATCATGTGGGCTTTATCACTCACAAAAAGTCTTCCCTCAAGATCATCAAATCCATTTTCTTTTACCTCTTTTATAAGAGCTTTTGGAGATACTACGACACCATTTCCTATGATATTTATAGCATTTTTATTTAAAACTCCTGATGGTATCAAGTGGAGTGCGAGTTTTTTATCCCCTACAACTATAGTATGACCGGCATTGTGTCCGCCCTGGTATCTTGCAACCACATCATAATCCTTTGCCAATTTATCAACTATTTTACCTTTTCCCTCATCTCCCCATTGAATTCCAACTATCATATCGGCTTTACTCATCGCTCATACTTCCTTTTACTTCTATAATTGCATCTAAATATTCGGCAAATCCTACTGCCTGGATATCTTTAAATCTATAATAACCTCCGATGCAAAGGGTTTTATTACTATCAAAAAATCTAAAGAAAAGATCATCATAATATCTCATTTTAGCATAATATAATGGAGAGAAAAGAATATTTTCATACTCAATTTTTTTACTAAGAATGTACATTTTTTCAAGTTCTTCTTTTATATTTTTCGGTGCAATTTGTATAACTTCTTTTATATCATCAACAAACTGTAAACAAGCGAGTTTATTAAGCCATTGCACATTTATTTTTAATATTTCTTCTAAATTACCCGCTTCGAAAACAGAAATAGGTAATCCCAAATCTTTTGAAATAATCTTGGGTATATTAATATTGCAAATATGCAAAGTTGGTTTCAAATCAAGTTTTTCATAAATATCAATTACTATTTTTATGGGTTCACTCAAATCATCTGATCCTATATATTCGGCTCCAACCTGATAAATCTCACTACTTGGATATCTAAAAACCGGCTGGATATAAAACCATTTTTTATTTTTTACGCTTCTTCCCAATCTTTTTGTGATAAGTCTGACAACATCCAAGGTACTATCAGCCCTTAAAGAGATGATATTATTTCTTTCATCGGAAAATCGTATCAATTCTTTTTCATTTACAGCATTATGCTGATGATATGAGAGTATTGGAGTCACTATCTCTTCATAGCCAAAACTCTCTAATACTTTACTTGAAATGTTTTCAATCTCTCTTTTTAATTTGGCACTTTTACCAAAATATAATCTGCTGTTTTTAGGTATCTCATGTTCATATATCATTTTTAAAATATACCTCACTAAATATTTTACCAGCCATCCCGTCAAATTCTCTTTCGCCCATCTCATCCAGGATAAGCTCCAACGCATTTAAAACCCAAATAGTCTCGTAAGGTTTTATTATACCCATATTGTTTATGCGAAAAAGATTGCCTTTTAAATGATCTTGTCCACCTGCTATATTAACTTTATATTTATCTTTTAAAACTTTCCTAATTTCATCAGCTTTTTTATTATAAACAGTATTCATAGCAATCGCCGGAGTTTTTGGATATATCTCAAAACCGATAGACTTCAAAGCTTCAAGAGTTGCCTTGCCTCTTTTTTTTGTTATTTCATAAAAATTATCAAGTCCGATATCAAGTATCTCATCAAGCATAGCATTTAAGCCGATAATAAGAGTTGTTGTAGCCGTCCATGCAGTCGTATTTTGTCTTTGCTTTTTAAGCTCAGTTGCAAGATTAAAATAATACCCAAAACTTTTAGACTCTATTTTTTCTATAGCAAATCTACTCAATCCCACCATAGAAAGTCCAGGAGGCAGCATAAAGGCTTTTTGGCTCCCACTTATAAGCACATCTATATAAGATACATCTATCTTTTCAACTCCAACAGCAGTTATACCATCGGCAACAACCACGATATTAGGATTTATCTCTTTTGCTTTTTTAGCTATCTCTTCAACAGGATGCCTTAAACCTCCCGCACTTTCACAAATTTGGATAAACAATGCATCAATATCACTGTTTTGCTGTAAAGTATTTTCTACATCAGTAACTTTAGCAGGCGTATTCCATTCATATTTAAGCTCAACTAATTCCGACCCAAAAGCTTGCACAATCTTTCCAAATCTCTCGCCAAATTTTCCGGCATTAATGCTCAATGCCTTTTTATGGCAAAAATTTGTAACACAAGCCTCCATAGCACCTGTTCCACTTGAACTTAAAAGTAAAACTTCATCAAGTCCAAATATTTTTTTTAATTTTTCTCTTGTTTGTCTAAGAATCTCAGAAAACTCAGGAGTTCTATGGTGAATAGTAGGCTCACTCATAGCAACTCGTATCTTTTCAGGAACCGCAGTAGGTCCCGGTGTCAAAAGCAACATTTTTTTCCTTTTTATATAATACATCCCTTGGCTTCAGTTTCAATATAATCTTTACCAAACATTTCAAGAGCCTTTTGTTTGACTCCTTTTATGGTAAAATTAAATTTTTTAAAGAGATCTTTTGCCGGTGCTGAAGCTCCAAAACTATCCATGCATAAAACTTCATCGGCATATCTGTACCACTCTATACCGCTTCCGGCTTCAACGGCTAAAACTTTTGTATTTTTATCTATAACTCTATTTTTATATTCTTGGCTTTGGGCATTAAATATCTCCATACAAGGAACACTTAGCACATTTGCATTAATCCCGACAAGCTCCAAATGGCAAGCAGCTTGAAGCGATATCATAACCTCACTTCCACTTGCTATAATCGTAAGATTGGCATTTTCTCTTTTTGCTACCATATAACCGCCGTTTTCCACACTTCCATAAGCCGTAAAAGGCTTCAAAGTTTTCAATTTTTGACGACTCAAAACAAAACCACTCGGGGCATTTAGCTTAAGTGCTATTTTCCAGCAAGCTATATTTTCACTGGCATCTGCGGGTCTGAAAACATAAAATCCAGGCATTGCCCTAAATTGGCTCAATTGCTCAATAGGCTGATGAGTAGGACCATCTTCGCCAACTCCTATACTGTCATGAGTCCATATAAAAAATCTCTTAAGTCCCATAAGTGCCGAAAGTCTGGCTGCAGGTTTTAAATAATCACTAAAAACAAAAAATGTAGCATCAAATGGTAAAAAAAGTCCATATAAACTCATAGCATTGGTAATAGCCGCCATAGAGTGCTCTCTTATACCAAAATGAATATTTTTACCATTTGGAAATTCACCCATATCCGCAAGATTTGTTTTATTAGATGGAGCCAAATCAGCACTTCCTCCTAAAAATCCCGGAATTGCTCTTGCGATTGCATTTAGAATCTTATGGTTACTCTCTCTTGTTGCTATTTCATTTCCAGCTTCAAACTCAGGCCATGAAATTTTAGAAAAATCAGGATTTAAAAGGGCTTTGAGTGTTTCATTTTGCTCTATCAAAGGAACTTCATTTAAAAGTTTTTTCCATCTTCTTTCCATCAAATCACCATTTTCAACTGCACATCTAAATCTTGCGAGTACATCTTCAGGAACACTAAATAACACATCCCCATCAAATCCGGCTTTTTCTTTTGAGCATTTTATATCCTCTTCGCCTAAAGGTGCGCCGTGGGCACTTGCTTTTCCCTCGAAGCTGCAAGATCCCTTAGCTATGGCGGTATGAGCTATAACAAGGGTGGGTTTTGTCTGTTTTTCACAAGCGTCCAGTGCTTTTTGTATTTCATCATAGTTATTGCCGTCTATCTCCAAAACATCCCAATTTTGGGCAACAAATCTTTTTCTCACATCCTCATTCCATGCAAGGGAAGTACTTCCTTCTATGGTTATCTTATTGGAATCATATATCAAAACTAAATTATCTAAAATATTTTTCCCAGCCAATGCACAGGCTTCATAACTTATGCCCTCTTCCAAATCACCATCGCCACAAAGTGCATAAACTTTATGATTTATTATTTTTGCTGTTTCGCTATTTAACAATTTTTTAGCATATTTTGAAGCAAAAGCAAAACCAACAGCGTTTGCTATACCTTGCCCAAGAGGGCCGGTTGTTATCTCGATTCCTGGAACTTCACCGTATTCTGGATGACCTGGAGTTTTGCTGCCAAGTTGTCTAAAATTTTTTAAATCATCCATAGATATATTATAGCCGCTTAAATATAAAAAAGAGTATATCATAGCACTTGCATGACCTCCGCTAAAAACAAGTCTATCTCTGTTTAACCATTTTGGATTTTTAGGATTGTGTTTTAATCTTTGGCTAAGCACCGCAACCACATCTGCCATACCCATACAAACTCCTGGATGTCCACTGTTTGCTCTTTGAATCATATCAGCACTTAAAAATCTGATAGTATTAGCCATTTTTTTTAACATTTTCACATCTTCCATATTATTTTTCCTTTTTAAAATACTTATCTATTATAGTTATCAATTTATTTGCTAATTTTTCATCAAAACTAGCACTATCTTTTTTTAATTTCTTAATCAATTCATTTCGTTGTTTTATCGCTTCATCTGCTCCTAAAAGATTTACAAAAGAGTTTTTATCTTTATCATTATTTGTAGTTTTTCCGGCTTCATTAGAATTTTTTGTAACATCTATAATATCATCTTCGATTTGAAATAACAATCCCAACTGCTCACCAAAATCAAAAAGCATATTTTGTGTTTTAATATCTAACCTGGCAATAATAGCTCCCATTTTTAAACTTGTCGCTATAAGCTTTGCCGTTTTGTGAATATGTAAAAACTTTAACTCTTCTATATTTAATTTTTGATTTTCAAAATAGCAATCAATAGCCTGACCTAAAACCATACCGCCTACTCCGCCATAATATGACAACTCTTTTACAAGTTTTATTTTAATTTCACTGCTTAAAGGTGCAACTGATATAGTATAAAATGCATGTGAATTTAAGGCATCTCCTACCAAAATAGCAGAAACCTCATCATAAGTTTTATGCAGCGTCTGCTCTCCTCTTCTTAAATCGGCATTATCCATAGCTGGCAAATCGTCGTGAATTAGTGAGTAAGTATGTAAAAGCTCGATTCCCAAAGCTACAGGATATGCATTTTTAAGCAATAATGGCTCATAAGCTTCAATAACGCTTAAAAGTAAAAGGGGCCTAAATCTTTTTCCTCCGGCTATTACCATTTTTTTTAAAGCATCATTGAAGTAAGGATGAAAACTTTTGATATCTGGTAAATTCATTGTCAAATATTCTTCAAACTCTTGCATTAAATCACTCACGCTATCTCCTAAAATTTACAAAAAATTGAAAATTATCTCTACTAAAGAGCATATATACTCTTTTACGCTTTATCATAGAAAGAATTGATTGTGTCTTTTTATAGGTTGTAGTAAAATAATTATTAATTTTTAAAAGCCTGTCTCCTCTTTTTAAACCCAGTGTATAAGCAATAGAATTTTTTACAATATATGAAATTGTTAAATTATGTCTCAAATATAAACCAATCGATTGAAAAAAACTATCGCCTATCAATCCGCCACCGACTCTTTTTTTTAATATGATTTTTTGATGAAATATTTTTCCTGCTCTTTTATATACTATATTGATGCTTCTTCCGCTTTTTAAAAATAAAATATACTTGCTAAGTTTTGCAACATTTTTAAACTCTTTACCGTCAACTCTAACTATTTCATCTCCAACTCTTATGCGTAAGCCATAGAAAAAGGGATTTCTGCTTTTTACAAAAATCTTTCCATTTTTTTCTTTAAATCTCAACCCGCTGTCTGAATACTGAACTTTTTTATCTTTTAAGAATCTTATAATATAATCACTATCTATAAAATGTCTACCATTTGTCGTAAGAGCAAAATTTCTACAACAAACACACTCTACCAAGGAATTTGGCATAATCTTTTTTTGCAATCTTGGCAAAATATCTAATCCATTGCCAAATGACTCTATTTTATTTAACAAAAAGTTTCCTTTGTCCATAATTGCAACAACGGTATTATCTTTTATCTTATCAAAAGCTATGAATTTCACAGGATGCAACTCTTTTTTTGAATAAACCAAATATAATCCCAAAAAAGGATCTCTTTTTATATATTTCTTTACATAATGCCTTGAATAAAGTAATATTTTATGTTTTGAGACAGCAACTGCCTGCTTATTGTTAAAGATTACAAAAGATTTTAATCTTTTTTTATAACATGGCTTGAAATCACTTTTTATAGGTTCTATCTTTGCAAAAGACAAAGTGTCAAGAAAAAACAAAAGAGATAAAAAACCTATAAAAATTTTCATCGGATTATTTACCAAGACCGCCTAATGATCCGAGCATTTGTTGTGCGGCAAACTTTTTATCATCTTCAACCATTTTAAAAACATCATTTACAGCACTAATTAAAAGTATTTGTAAAGATTCTTTATCTTCAAGCAATGAATCATCTATATCGATATCTATAATTTCACCGACACCGTTTGCACTTACTTTTATAAGTCCTCCACCACTTTTTGTTGTAAATTCCTTATTCTTACTATTTTCTTCCATTTTTTTTGCTTGATTTTGTGCTTCTTCAAGCATTTTACCCATTTGACTAAAATCTATATTTTCAAACATAATCTTTTATCTCTTTTATTTTATTTTTTCTATCAACGAATACAACTGACGGCTTAAACTTCTTTAACTCTTTTTCTGAAAACAAAGCATAGGAGATAATTATAATTTTATCACCAATCTCTGCTTTTCTGGCAGCCGCACCATTTAAACAAATAATCCCACTATTTTTTTTACCCTCAATTATATAAGTAGAAAATCTTTCTCCATTATTGATATTTACTATCTCCACTTTTTGCCCAACTCTTAGCTTAGCTTTTTTTATAAGCTTTTTATCTATTGTAACAGAGCCGATATAATTTAAATTTGCCTGTGTTACAGTAGCTCTGTGGATTTTACTATATAATACTTCTATTTTCACCTAATAATCTCCTTTTCACTAAAGCTTTGCCTTTGGCAAGAGAAACTCTCATGATTTTTATTGTTATTTGTGTTTTTGAAACATGAGTGTTTCATTTTAAAACACCTGTTAATTCTAATTACTAACATTATATCAAATAAAACTTGATGTAATCGTAAAAAGAATATTTATGTTTCATTACTTGAGCGTAGATCTATCTTTTTTGCTTATCAGTTGTGTCAAAGAGACGCAAAATAAAATAAGGAGAAGCGCTTAAATTGAAAGAATATCTGTGAAAATAAAAATTGATCTCAAAATACTCTTTTTAGCCAATTAAAAAATCTTACTGCGAAAGAAGTCTTATTTCTTGATTTCACTGCTGATTTTTTTTCATCCTTTGCATCAATTCTCTCATAAAGCCATTGAATATGCCTTTTTGCATCTTGTAAATATATAGGAATAAATTTATCATTCATTTTTTTTCATCCAAAATCTTTTCAATCTCTTTCATGGCATCATTATTTTTTAGTGTAAACTTTATCTCTATTCTTCTTGATTTTTTCTTATCTTCTTTGCCATTTTTATCCAGTACAGGATTTAAATACGACCTTCCGCTTGCAATCATTATACCTTTTAAATGATGTTTTTTAACAAAATTTAGTGTTAAAAGATAATTCATAACTTCATAAGCCCTTTTTTGGGAGAGTTGCAAATTGTACAAAAATCCTCCATCGCTATCTGTGTGACCTTCTATTATAATATTGTTCAAATGCTTTTTAATATCAGGATTGCTTAAAAGTGCTTTAACATACTGCAAAAATACCTTTTTAAGCTCAAGTTTTGCATCCTCTTTTAATTTTGCTTTCCCTACATCAAAAAGTATAGATGAAGAAAACCTCATACTGCCGGTTTTAGGATTAATTTTTATTTTTTTACCTAATGCTTTTTTAAGTTCTGCTATAACTTTTATACGAATTCCTGTAAGATTTTTGATACTTTTTTTAGTTTTTTGCATCTGCTCAACCAACCTATCGTATCTTGTCTCTTTTTCACCAATGGTATCTAAAAGTTTTACTATCTCTTCGTCTCTTAACTTTACACTGTTGTTTACATCGGTTAATTCATTTGAAAGAACTAAAATTTTTCCCTCGTAATCTTTTAGCTTTCTCTCTTTTTCAAGTAGTGAAGCATTAACATCATTCGTAATGCTTTGCAAAATAATAATTTTTTTACTAAAAGAAACCAACTGTGTATTTTTTTCTAAAAGTATTTTTTTCAATCTTTTAATCTCATCGTTTTTAAGCTCAAGCACAGTTTTATTTTTTTGCAACCTTGTTTTATTTGACAGAAGATCGCTTTTTAGTATGATTGATTTAGTTACAATAGCGCCAATCAGCAAAATAAACACAAACAACAAACCGGCCATCAAATCTGCATAAGATACCCAAAAATTTGTATTTTCATTATCTTGCTTAAAAAAATTCATATAATTATCTTTTTAATTGCTTTAATACTTCTTTGTGATACTGCTCTATAAGTGAAAATACCTTTTCCATCTGCTCATTTAATAAAAATCCAAAATCTGCCAATTTGATAACAATATCTGCAACTTCTTTATCAACTTTTTCAAAATTATGCTCCACGCTACTATTTAATTTTGTATCTACACTTTGAATTGTCTGTTTTAAATTGTTCGTAGCAACGGTAAATTCTTTTAAAGTTTCATCTATTTTTATTGTAGCTTTTAGTGCATTTTCACTATGATGGATTTGTTTAAGTGAATTTTCAAACATAGATGAAGTATTTTCCATATCTGTCGTTATTTTAGTAAATGTATCAGCAGTTTTATCAACTATTGTTCCAAAATCATCAATATATCTTTGATTTAAATCTTTTATCATATCTATATTAAATATCTCTTTCAAGCTTTCTACTATATCATTATTTGAATTTTTTTGTCCACTCAGCTTGTAAATTTCCAATTCATTTTTATTCCAAATATATTTGGTATAAAGCTTTTTTACATAATTGAATGTATAATTTAATTTACTTATTCCTCTTTTTTCAAAAAATATCCACCACAATGAAAGAAATATCCCATAAATTGAAGCATAAAACGCCGTTCCAACTCCACTTAATAATAAAGAAATTTCTTTATCAAGAGCAGTAGCACTCTTGACACTAAAATCCGGCATTGATATAGCAATAGCTATAAAAGTTCCTAAAATACCCAACATTGGAAAAATTGTAGGAGCTACACTTGCAAAATTATCATTTCTTAAATCACTAATTTGCTCAATTAAAAATTCATCTATGTTTGCTATGGATTTTGTTTTTCCATTGATAGTAAGTTCATTTTCATTTAGAAAAAGTTTAATCTTATCTTCTATTTGGTAGAAAGATTGTCTAAAATTACATGCTGCGTAATTTGCATTGTGTTTTATAAAAAATATAAATATAAAAAATATAAAACTTATAATTATCAGCGTATGGAATTCAACCTTTAAAGATAAATATCCAAAATAACTTACTACTGAAGCAACAAATATAAGCAGAGGCACGGATAAAATCACTAAGAAATTGGGCATGCAACTTGATGGCTCTTCACTGGATAACATTTACAGCTCCTGTGTTTTTATTTTATGTTAAAAATGCTTCAACTACTTTTTCTATCTTTTCATTTAATATATGTTCTCTAATAGGCTTAACAATAAAATCATATATTCCTCTCTCATAGGCTTCATGTCTTTTCGTTTCATCTGTAGTCAAAACAACAACAGGAATATTTTTTAATTTGTCATTTGCAAATAAATTGTCTAAAAATTTAAAACCGTCCATAACCGGCATGACCATATCAAGCAGTATTAAATTTATATCATCATTTTGTTTTAACTTTTCCAGGGCATCCAAGCCATTTGATGCTTCTACAACCCTGTTGACATGACTATTTTTTTTTAAAATAGAGCTAACAAGCTTCAGATTGATAAAATCATCGTCAACCGAAAGCACATTTAACTTTTTATTCATAATTTACCTTATATATTTTTCTAAAATTCTCATAATATTTTTTTTATCAATTACATTATCCATAATTTCATCCGCAACAGGTAAATCCTCATCCTTATTGACATCTTGTACACTTACAAACTCAATTATAGCACTCTGATTACCCCTGCTTTGATCCATTTGGCGAATCTTGTCAATTATATCTTTGCTCTCAACAAATTCAATATTCTTATCAAAAAATATAATTTTATATTGTTTGGTATCTATATTATACATAAACTCATCAAAATTATTTATAAATTCCACAGAATAACCTAACTTATTTATTATATTATTTAAAATCTTTGCTTCAATTTTATTATTTTTAAAAATTAAAACATCCATGTCTTTGATATTTTCTTTCTTATGTTCTTTAAATTCAAAATTATTGTCCATATCCTCATCTTCGGCAAATATATTTTCTTTGCTATTTCTCATTTCTATATCATAATCATGCTCTTGTGTTTTGGACTCATCTGCTTTTTGCACAATATCTTCATCTTGATAGCTTACAAATATTTTTAAAACTTTTATAAGGTCTTCTTTTTTTAAAGGTTTTGATATATACTCATCCAAGCCTTCAGCCAAGAAAGCCTCCCTGTCTCCAGGAAGAGCATTTGCTGTCAGAGCAATTACAGGAGTATGCTTGAGAGAATTGATATTTTCATAAGATAATATCTCATGAGTAGCTTCTATGCCATCCATTACCGGCATTGATATATCCATGAAAACAATATCATAATTTTTCTCTTTAAACATTTTTAAAGCTTCTTCTCCATCATTTGCTATATCTGTTTTAAGTCCCAAATTTTTTAATGTTTTTTCTATAAGTTTTTGGTTTATGATATTATCTTCTGCGATCAATGCTTCGATTTGACCAGATTTTTCATAATCAGTTTTCTTGAGGATATCCTGTGTGGTATCTAATTCTTCTTTCTCTTGCAAATCCAATTTATCATCATTGTTGTTATCAAAACTATCTTGTAATTCTACTGTTAAATCTTTATTATCTATTTTCTCAGGCAAAATATCTTCGTATGACTTATCTTCAAAGCTATCGTCCCTAAAACTTTTGTCTTCCTCGCTACTTTCAAACATAGTTGTATCAATATCACCAGAATCATAAAAATTTTCTCCATCATCAGTGCTATTGATTTTTAATTTTCTTATCTCTGTTTTATCCATATCCCCTGTTTCATCTGCTTGTTTATCCAAATAGATATTTTTTTCATCTTTTCTTCTTCTATCAGCACCTAATTCACGGTCATTTAGAGAAATAGTTAATTCCTCATTGGCTTTCTCAGGAAGATTTTCAAGTTCTTTTATGTCAGTATCATTGGCAATATCTTCATTTTTATTGAGAAACATATCTAAGATAAATTCTATACTGGTATTTCTAATTGGCTTTGTTACATACTCATCAAATCCCTCATTTAAAAACCTTTCTCTATCTCCTTTTAATGCATTGGCAGTCAAAGCTACTATCGGAGTATGTTTTGCTCCAATACTTAATTCATAATTTAAAATAGCATGCAAAGCTTCTACACCATCCATAACAGGCATCGCAATATCCATAAAAATCAAATCAAATTTTTTAGATTTAACATATTCTAAAGCTTCTTTACCATCATTTGCAATAGAAACCTTGATATCATAATTTTCCAATGTTCTTTTTATAAGTTTTCTGTTTATTTCATTATCTTCTGCAACTAAAACTTCAGATACTCTGTTCTCAGGTATTTCTTTCATATCATCTTTGATACTTATAGCCTTATCATCTGTTCGCTCTGTTATTTTGGGTAAAGAACTTTTTTCTTTTTCTAAAATATTCGTCAATTTAGTAACATTTACAGGCTCATACAGTGATTTAATAAAATTATTCGTATATTTATTTGAAATGACTTGCATTGATGATTTTAAAATTATAATTGAAGGAATTTGTAATTTTTTGTATTCTTCTATCTCTTCATCTCTGACATAATCAACATCCATAATTATAAAGTTAATATTTTCTCTCTTGAGTAAATCTTTTATTTCTCTGTGTCCATAGAAAAATACAACATCACACCCAAAGTATTTTAAATAATCATATAGGTACTGAGTGTGATTCTTTCTGTCTGACTCACTTGATAAAAGTGCACATTTATATTCTATGTAAGTATCTTTAAAACTGGTTTCGCCGGAAGGAGATTCGTCAAATTCCAATGTAAAGAAAAACTTTGTACCTTTTCCCTCTTTGCTTTCAACTTCAAGCTTGCCTCCCATAATAGAAATAAATTTTGAAGATATTGTAAGTCCAAGACCGGTACCTCCATACTTTCTAGTTATTGTTGAATCTGCTTGAGAAAAAGCATCAAAGATTGTTTTTAATTTATCTTCGGAAATTCCTATACCATTATCTTTTACAACAAACTGAATCTTTGTTCTGCCAAAGGCATCTGCACTTTTAACTCTTTTTATCTCGATATCTATTTCACCATCAATTGGTGTAAATTTAACCGCATTACTCAATAGGTTTACCAATACTTCTTTAATCTTTGTAGGGTCTCCATTTAAATAGTTGCTAAGACTAGGATCCATATAAAAAGAAAGTCTAATATTTTTTTCTGCCGCTTTTGCCGCAAATACTTCTACTGCATTCTCAAATTCTGTTATTGGAGAGAACAGTATCTCTTCAACTTCTATTTTATCACTCTCTATTTTAGATAAATCCAAAATATTATTGATAATTTCCAAAAGATTTTCTGAACTTTTTTCAATAATGTCTACAAAATCTCTCTCTTCTCCACTTATATTAGTATTTTTCAAAAGCTCTGTAAACCCAATAATTCCGTTTAGCGGAGTTCTTATCTCGTGAGACATATTTGCCAAAAATATACTTTTTGCCTTACTGGCTTCAAGAGCTATTCTTTTGTCTTGCTGGATTTGATCAATGGCAATTTCAATAATTCTGTATCCCTTTTCTATGCCTTCAGTTGTTTGAAAATCAATCTCTTCTTCGATATCTGCAAGCTGACCAACTTTTGTAAACAGTTTTTCCAATTCTTTAATACTCTTTTTTATATATCTATCTATAAAAAATCCAACAATCATTAAGAAAAGAGTAAGGATAAGAACGCCCATGGCCAAGGTTAACTGTGGCCTAATAACATTATCAAACCAATTTTTTGCATTATTTTCTATAGATACAGACACTATAGAATCAGCCCTATTTAAAAGAGAAATTTTTCCAGTCATTAAACGAAACCATTGCGATGGGGATATCTGGTAATATCCTATATCTCCACCATCAATAATATTAATTTTAGCTTTAATTAATTTTTTATACAATTGTGTTGAACTGTAACTATGAAGTAGAATAAAAAGCCTGTTTCTCAAATCTTTATTTACCGATGAAATATTTATTGTTGATAAATCAACCGAAGAAAACATTTTAATCCAAGCGGTATATTCTTTTGTACTAAATGGTCTTTTCTTAGTTAAAATATATGCTATAAAACCTCTTTCTTGACCAGTTTTTTCTTTATCTTTAAACAGATCGGTTTCCAAAACGGTTTCTGACGATATCTCTGAGATCAACTGAATATTATTAATCTTTATATAATCATCATATATTAATTCATTGATTTTACTGTAATATCCAAAAAATATTTTATTAAAACTCATTCCGAGTTTATTTACAGATGATCTGATTGTTGTGATATTTGTTAAGCCTTTAAATATTCTTGTTATAGTTTCATCAAGAGGCTTGTTCCTGAAATAATTATTAAACTTTCTTATCGCTTCATTTGTTTTAACTATTTGCTTTTTCAAGGCAATTTTTGCTAATTTTCCATCACTTCCATAATAAATAGCACTAAAACCTCTCTCCTTTGCTAAGTTAATTGATAAATTTTTTAAAATTTTATTAGATTGCATTTTTGATTCTAACTTTATATTGTTTTGGTACTTTCCGTATGAAACATAAACAAAATACAAAGAGAGTGACAGCAGCAACAACAAAGGAAATAAACTTATAAGTTTTATACTTGAATTCGAGTTTAGTTTCATATGAATCCTTTTAC
>WFMT01000304.1 GCA_015488975.1 Campylobacteraceae bacterium
CAGATTTAATAGTTTTTGAAGTTCCAAATATTTTAGTAGCAAATTGGATAAAAACAAAATATATAGAAAAAATAGCACATTTATATGAAGTTAAAACAGGTAAAAAACCAAAAATAGATGTTTTGGTAAAAAATCATAAAAAAGATCATAAAAAAAACGAGATAAAAAACGAGATAAAAACAAGTGCCAAAAAAACCATATTAAATCCATCATTTACATTTAACAGTTTTGTAGTAGGAAGTTCAAATCAGTTTGCTTTTACTATAGCTAAATCAGTTGCTGAAAAGCCTGGAGTTGTTTATAATCCGGTTTTTATATATGGTCCTACTGGTCTTGGAAAAACTCACCTTGTTCACGCTATTGGAAACTATGCAAGTAAAAGAGGTAAAATCATAATATATGCTACAATTGAACAATTTATGAATGACTTTACTTACAATTTAAGAAATCAGTCAATGGATAGATTCAGAGAAAAATATAGAAACTGTGATATACTTCTCATAGACGATGTGCAATTTCTAAGTAACAAAATTCAAACCCAAGAAGAGTTTTTTCATACTTTCAACGAACTCCACAATAACGGTAAACAAATAATTTTAACTTCAGATAAACCACCTAAAATGATAGCAGGTCTTGAAGAGAGGCTAAAAAGTAGATTTGAATGGGGTATAAAAGCAGATATTACCTTACCCGAACTTGAAACAAAGATAGCCATCATAAAAAAGAAATGTGAAATTGACGGAATAAACCTTAATAATGACATAATAAACTACATAGCTACAAATATGGGTGATAATATAAGAGAAATAGAGAGTGCAATTATAAATTTGAATGCTTATGCATCTTTAATGGGTCAAAAGATAACTTTTGAATTTGCTAAAAATGTTATGAAAGAACAGATAAAAGAGAGAAATGCCAATATAACTCTTGAAGATATTATAAATGTCATTTCAAGAGAATTAAATATAAAACCAAGTGAAATAAAATCTAAAAAAAGAAGTAAAAACATAGTAGAAGCAAGAAGAATAGGAATATATCTTGCAAGAACTTTAACACCAAACTCTATGCCTGCTCTTGCTTCATTTTTTAGTATGAAAGATCATACGGCAGTTTCTCACAATATGAAAAAAATAAATGAAATAATAGAAAATGATGAAAATTTTAAAGTCAGAATTGATGAACTTAAAAATATAATCATTTCAAAGTGAAAAAATGTGAATAACTTTTTAAAAATTAAGGATTCTAAAATGCGACAATATGAAGCTTTAATCTTACTTTTCACATTTTCAAGGTAAGATACTACTATTACTATTTTATTTAATAATTAAAGGAGAAAAAATGAAGATCATAATCAACAAAAGTGTTTTGGAAAATATGCTCATAAATACTCTTCCATACTTAGAAAAAAAGGATATGAGTCAAATAACTTCTCATATTTTATTGACAGCTTTTGAAGATACTTTAAATATAAAAAGTACAGACTACGAAATAGGTCTAGAAATTTTTAGTAAAAATGTAAAAATAAACGAGGAGGGAAATGCAACTGCCAGTGGTAAAAAACTTTTTGATATTATAAAAATATTAAAAGACAGCGAAGTTACACTTGAAACTATAAATGATTATTTATATATAAAACAAAAACATTCAAAATTTAAACTTCCTATGTTTAACCAGGCAGAATTTCCAGAATTTCCAAAAGTTGACAATAAACCAAAATTTGATATAAACAGTTCAAATTTAGTAAGATCTATAAAAAAAATAGCTCCTGCAATTGATACAAATAATCCAAAATTTGAACTTAACGGAGCATTGATAGATATAAAAGAAAATCATATAAATATAGTAGGAACAGATACAAAGAGATTAGCTTTAGTGAAAATAGAGAATAATAATGAAAAAAATATATCTTTAATAATACCAAAAAAAGCAATATCAGAAATTCAAAAAATATTTTTTGATGAGATAGAAATATTTTATGATGAAAACATTCTTATAGCAATATCATCTAATTTTAAATTTTTTACAAAATTAATAAATGGCAAATATCCTGATTATGAAAGAATTATACCAAAAGAGATGGATAAAAGACTTCTTTTAAGTAGAGATAAAATAATAGAATCCATAAAGCAAATATGGGTAGTATCACAAGATATCAAAGTAACATTTAAACCCGATTTAATAGTTTTTGAAAGTTTAAATGAGAGTAATATTGAAGCAAAAACTGAAATAGAGGTTAATACAGGACTTGAAGAAGATATTTCACTTGCAATCAATTCAAAGCATATTATAGATTTTTTGACTAATATTGAAAAAAGTAGTTTTACTTTAGGATATAATGACTCAACTCTTCCTTTTACGCTTGAGAGTGAAAATTTCCTGACAATAATAATGCCAATAATGATATAAGTTTATAACGGAGAAAAAATGGAAAGAAAATATAATGCATCAAATATAAAAGTTTTAAAAGGTCTTGAAGCAGTTAGAAAAAGACCAGGAATGTACATAGGTGATACCAATATAAATGGTCTTCATCATTTAGTTTATGAAGTAGTTGATAACTCTATAGATGAAGCAATGGCAGGATATTGTAACTCTATAGAAGTAATTTTAACAAAAGATGGAAGTGTAAAAATAACAGATAATGGAAGAGGAATCCCCACAGATATTCATCCGACTGAAAATATTCCTGCTGCTACAGTTGTTCTAACTGTACTTCACGCAGGCGGAAAATTTGATAAAGATACATATAAAGTCAGTGGAGGTCTTCATGGTGTGGGAGTATCGGTTGTAAATGCACTCTCATCTAAACTTTTAATGAAAATATATAAAAACGGACAAATTTATACTCAAGAGTTTCAAAAGGGAATTCCTGTAAATGAACTTGAAATTATAGGAAAAACAAGAAAAAAAGGTACAACTATAGAATTTTGGCCAGATCAGGAAATATTTGAAACGGTCGAATTTAGTTATGATATTTTATCTAAAAGATTAAAAGAATTAGCATATTTAAATCCTACTGTAAAAATAACTCTTGCAGATGAAAATAATAATAAAAAAGAAACTTTTCATTTTGAAGGTGGAATTAGCCAATTTGTAAAAGATTTAAATAAAAAAAATACAATTACCAAGATTTTTCATTTTGATAATAAAGTAGATGATATTGAGATAGATATAGCTTTGCTTTATAATACCGGATACAGTGAAACTTTTTTATCTTTTGTTAATAACATAAAAACTATAGAAGGTGGCACACATGAGAGCGGTTTTAGAGCTGGACTTACAAGAGCTATAACAAATTATAAAAACAATAATGCGGCACAAAGAGAAAAAGATGTAAAAATAAGTGGTGATGATGTAAAAGAAGGTCTTGTAGCTGTTATAAGTGTTAAGGTTCCAGATCCTCAGTTTGAGGGACAGACAAAAGGAAAACTTGGAAGTTCTTATGTAAAACCGTTAGTTCAAAAAACTACTTATGAAATGCTTGTTAAATATTTTGAAGAAAATCCTATTGAAGCAAAAGTTATTATGAATAAAGCTCTCTCAGCAGCAAGAGGTAGGGAAGCTGCTAAAAAAGCTAGAGATTTAACAAGAAGAAAAGATTCTATGAGCATAGGAACACTTCCTGGAAAACTGGCCGATTGCCAAAGTAAAGATGCCAGTATTAGTGAGCTTTATCTTGTGGAGGGAGATAGTGCTGGAGGTAGTGCAAAACAAGGGAGAGACAGAGTTTTTCAAGCAATCCTTCCGCTTAAAGGTAAGATTTTAAATGTTGAGAAAAGTAGAATTGATAAGATATTAAAATCAGATGAAATTAAAAATATGATAACAGCTCTTGGTTGTGGAATAGGTGAAGATTTTGATGCAGAAAAATTAAGATATCACAAGATAATTATTATGACAGATGCTGATGTGGATGGAAGTCATATACAAACCCTACTTTTAACTTTTCTTTTTAGATATCTAAGACATATTATAGAAGATGGTTATGTTTATATAGCTCAACCACCTCTTTATAGATATAAAAAAGGAAAAAAAGAGATATATTTAAAAGATAATCGTGCAATGAGTGAATTTTTGATAGAAAATGGAATATTAAATATGGAGATTGAGGGTATTGGTACTAAAGATGCAGTTGAATTTTTTAAGATTGTATCAGCTTATGACAATATTTTAAAAGAGTTGGAAAAGCGATTTTCTATGATTGAGATTATAAGATATATGATTGAAAATCCTGATATTATAAAAAATGATAATCACCAGTTATTTCAGGTTATAGAAAAATATGTATATTCTCTTGGATATAATATTTTAAATTTTTCAGTTACAGATGAAGAAATACACCTTTTTATACAAACAAAAGATGGTTTGGAAGAACTTGTCATAAATGATATTTTGTTTACAAACCC
>WFMT01000305.1 GCA_015488975.1 Campylobacteraceae bacterium
TAATCTTTATATAAAATAAACTAGGCACTACAGTTTTTAGAAAAGTTTTTATCCTTATTTTATGGGGGTTGGGTTGAGTTTAAGGTTGGGCTTGGCGGAAGTCGGGAAAATATCTCTTCTTTAGGTGTCCGATCTGAAACAGCAGAGGTGTCCGAATGTTCCAGCATATGCACAATCATTTGTAAATAAACCTTTGTTTACTCCCAATATACCATAGTTGAAAGAGTTTTTCAAGCACCCATTTTTTTAATTAAGTCCCTTTTTAAGTTTTTTCATCAATTTTATAAAATGAGAAAAATTATCCCAGTATCATCCTAGGATGATTCTCATTTGAACAAAAGTCTTAGATAAGAACCCCAAGATATAGGCATTGTGATATCTTATTCAATAAAAATGGATGAAAAATAACAAAAAAATAAAGAATATCCAAATTATTTTTTTGGAAATAGTCTAAAAACCTCTAAGTTATGAGAATCCTTATCCGAGACTCACATTATTTTAAATAACATTGCGCTACAGCCCATCTGTAAACAAACTTATATAATTGAAATTGATAGAAATATGAGAATTATAGGATTTGAATAGTAAAAATTAGTAGTTGAGGTTAAATAGACAAAAAAGTGGGACCCAGAGTGGGACCCGAGTAAACCTTAAAGCATATGGTATTTTTTAAAATGAATTTAAAGACTGAAATTTAGGGGTTTATAAGTGGTAGCAGAGGGGGAACTCGAATCCCCGACCTCCGGCTTATGAGACCAGCGCTCTAACCAGCTGAGCTACCCTGCCACAAAAAAGAGATAGAATTATATTTAATATTTACTTAATATATGCTTACCCTCCAAAGAGATTAATTATCTGTTTTAGCGGTGCTTGGTACTTCTTAGGTACTTTTTTATCTATAAATTTTTCTATTTTATTTTTTATATATGAAGAGGAATTGACTTTTATTTTTGGATGATCTATATTTCCTTCTATATCACCCTCAACATCTTTGTCTCCTATCTTAACTATATATTTTGCATTGATGATATTATTTTTTGAATTCAGCTTCGCATTATATATTTTGATTAGGCTTTTAGATGAGTTCATATCAAATGCAAAGTTTATTATATTGTCTTTGATGTTGCCGTTTAAGATACTTTTGCCATAAAGCTCTTTTGTCATATCAAATCCAGAAAGATTAAAAACAATACTGCTAAATTCATTTGGCATCATTCTTCCATTGTGTAAAATGATACTGAAAACTCCCTTTTTCCATTTTGGATTATAATATGCCTGCATCGTTCCGTTTGAGTCAAAAAGTGGAGGATACCCAAATATTTGGCTTAATTTAAGAGTGTTTATATCTTTAGAATTTATACTAATATCACCATTTTTATAGTCATAAGTTGTGTTTGTGTCAAATATATTTGTTTTTCCTGAAGCTAAAAGCATGCTGTTGTAAGATTTGAAGCTACCATTAAAATTGGCTTTTCCGAGTATTTCTCTCTTTGTTAAAAAGGATAATTTCGATAAGTCGTTTATGTCAACTTTGTATTTTCCTGTTAATTTATCTAAAGAAGTATCAAAAATCCCATGTGTTATTTTAAGCGTAGCTATGGTACTATTTAAATCTGAGGCGAAAAGAATACGATTGTTGTTGTTTGTTATACTAATGTTATCCTCATAAGAAAAATTCTCCGGAACAGAAATATTGAAATCCTTATAAATTAACTCATTGTTTAGCTTTCCATTTTGTAAACTTATCTTGGTGCTTCCACTTAATGCATTGCTTCCTACATTATCAAATATTCCATTTATATCTATATTGCTATATGAATATTTTGGTATATAAAACATATAAAGGATTTTATCCATCCTCAATGAATTTGCAATAATTTTCACAGTTTTGTCATAGCCGATTATTTTTGCATTTCCTCCAAGAGAAAAGGTTGATATGAGATAGCTAAGCTTTTTATCATGCATTTTAACTTCGCCGGTTGCTTTAAAGCTTCCTCTTAATTTCGTTTTTATAACACTATTTAAAAGTTTAAGGTTTGGAATATCTACGATATAATCACTGTCAAAACTCTTATCTTTTAGGTTGTATATAGTTTTTTTTGTATCTATTTTTGCAATATTGCTTGAGAAATTGATTTTTGAGGTTATCATTTTGTTTTTTAGCAACGAATTGCTTCTTGCTTTAAAAATAAGACCTATGGGCAAAGTGATATTGAAATCTCTTTTTATCAGGGCGGTATCTACACTGCCATAAGGTATATCTATGTTAGCGTTGCCATCTAAATCATTTATATCCAAGTTATTGAAGTTTATATTTATGTTTGCTATACCTGAGACATAAGGTGGTTTGTTCAAAAAAGCAAGTATTTCATTGATTCTGGCTTTTTTCATATTTAAATGAAGATTCTTGGCTTTAAGATGTGAAATCTCTGAATTAAAGTCTACATTTGATCCTGATAATTTTCCATTACCTTTTATATAAAAATTATTTATATAGCCTTTTATATTACCTTTTAGATTTACATCGCTTGCAATATGTTTTTTAATTGTTGTTAAATTTTTTGCCTGAACAAAAAAGTCTAAGTTAAATTTTTCTTTAAGTATATCGATACTTCCATTCAAAATAATTTTATTATTACCATTTACATAAGCTTCCATATCAAGAAAATTTGGTCTTAGCGAGAAAGAATCAAGCTTTATGTTCATATCAAGTCTATTGCTTAAATATGAACTTATGTATGGTCGTAAAAAGTTATTTCCACTATTTGTAAACAATAAAAGAAAAATAGCGCTTACCAATAGTATTATACCGACAATAATGCTACTTAAAACTTTAAACATCTTATCTCCTTAATAGAAAATTTTATTTATATTGAGCTATAAAGACTCAATATGTATGAATTTTATCAATAAATTACTTGACATTTTACCAATATTTTAGTAAAATTTCAGCACTCAAACGAAAAGAGTGCTAAAAATTATAAATATTAGGAGGCTAACATGAATTTTCAACCTTTAGGTCAAAGGGTATTAGTTGAAAGGCTAGAAGAGCCTACTACAACTTCTACTGGTATTATTATACCTGATAATGCAAAAGAAAAACCTTTAAATGCTGTAGTAAAAGCTATAAGTAAAGAAGTTAAAGAAGAGGGTGAAATTGCAGTTGAAGATAGAGTTGTATTCGCAAAATACTCAGGTACTGAGATAACTCTTGAAGATAAAGAGTATTTAGTGCTAAGTACCGATGATATTCTCGGTGTATTAAAATAATGGAGGTTTGAAATGGCAAAAGAGATAAAATATAGTGATGATGCAAGAAATGAATTATATGCAGGTGTTAGAAAGTTAAATGATGCTGTAAAAGTTACAATGGGACCAAGAGGTAGAAATGTACTTATCCAAAAAAGCTTTGGAGCTCCAAGTATTACAAAAGATGGAGTAACTGTTGCTAAAGAGATTGAACTTGATAACACCATAGAAAATATGGGTGCTCAACTTGTAAAAGAAGTGGCAAGCAAAACAGCAGATGAAGCAGGTGACGGAACAACAACTGCAACAGTTCTAGCCCATGCAATTTTTCGAGAAGGTCTTAAAAATATAACTGCAGGAGCAAATCCTGTAGAAGTTAAAAGAGGAATGGATAAAGAAGCTTCTGCGATTATAGATGAACTTAAAAAAATAGCTAAAGAAGTAAAAAATCAAAAAGAGATTGCTCAAGTTGCTACAATTTCAGCAAATTCGGATGAAAAGATAGGAAATCTGATAGCTGAAGCTATGGAAAAAGTTGGAAAAGATGGTGTTATAACTGTCGAAGAGGCAAAAGGTATCCAAGATGAGCTTGAAGTGGTTGAGGGAATGCAGTTTGACAGAGGGTATTTGAGCCCTTATTTTGTAACAAATTCTGAAAAAATGACTTGTGAGATTGAAAATCCTTATATACTTTTATTTGATAAAAAAATTACAAGTTTGAAAGATTTGTTACCTGTGTTGGAACAAATTCAAAAAACAGGCAAACCTCTTCTTATAATAGCTGAAGATATCGAAGGTGAGGCTTTGGCAACACTAGTTGTAAACAAGTTAAGAGGTGTTTTAAATATCTCTGCTGTTAAAGCTCCTGGTTTTGGTGATAGAAGAAAGGCAATGCTTGAGGACATAGCTATACTTACCGGAGGTGAAGTTATAAGTGAAGAAGTAGGCAGAACTCTTGAAAGTGCTACTTTGGATGATCTTGGAAGTGCCAATAGTGTTCTTATAGACAAAGATAACACAACCATAGTAAATGGTGCCGGAGATAAAGATAAAATCGCAGATAGGATAAAAGTCATAAAAGCACAAATAGAAGACACAACAAGTGATTATGATAAAGAAAAATTACAAGAGAGACTTGCAAAATTAAGTGGTGGAGTTGCCGTTATAAAAGTCGGAGCTGCTACTGAAACAGAAATGAAAGAGAAAAAATACAGAGTTGATGATGCTTTGAGTGCTACAAAAGCTGCAGTAGAAGAGGGCGTAGTTATTGGCGGCGGTGCTGCAATAATATTGGCAGGTAGTAAAGTTAGCCTTGACTTACAAGGTGACGAAGCTATAGGCGCTGCGATCGTTCAAAGAGCATTAAAAGCTCCATTGAAACAAATAGCTCAAAATGCTGGTTTTGATGCAGGAGTTGTTGCCAATGAAGTAGAAAAATCAAAAGATGTAAACTATGGATTTGATGCAGCAACAGGAAAATATGTTGATATGTTTAAAACAGGTATCATCGATCCTGTGAAAGTTGAAAGAGTTGCACTTCAAAATGCTATCTCAGTAGCGAGCTTGCTTCTTACTACGGAAGCAACAGTAAGTGATATAAAAGAAGACAAAGCAGCAGCTCCAGCTATGCCAGATATGGGTGGCATGGGTGGAATGCCAGGAATGATGTAATTTTACCAATCTTTTGTAAACCCCTAAAATAAGGGGTTTACAACTGATCTTTCTTTTATCTCTTCGATTATATATGGTGGATTTTTTATGTGTGCCATAACATAGCAATTAAGATAAATTGATACTAAGTCTTTGATATAAATTTTCACCTTCCATTTTTTGAGGGTTAATTGAAATGATTTTGAAATTTTGATTGGCGAAACAATTCAACTCGTTAATTTCTTTATAATTCTCCCCTAAATGCTCGGTCTAAGATAGAAGCTTTTAGAGCTACTAGGCTTTGCATCTTTTCTTTTTGAACTTCTTTGAGATTTTCTATTTTTTTTGAGATTTTGTCTAGGTAGGTTACTATTTTTTGTTGGATGTTTAGGGGTGGCAGAGGAATATAAGCTTCATTAGATTTAATAAATTTAGTTGTAAGTCTTGGCATTCTTGCACCACTACAATTATTCATTACTTTTGCTAAATATTTTGGTGATAAAAAATAGTATTTTACATATTGCATATTTAGATTATTTTTGATTGGAAAAAATGGTAATATTTCTGTTGTTGCAATACCATCAAAATCAGCAATCCATACCTTGTTTAGATAAGGTCGTAATTTACCATACAGTACCATTCCTTTCTTAAAATGCACCTTACTACTTTTTATATTTTTACCGATAGATGGCATATAATCTACTAGTTTGCCACTATTTGATTCAATATTCTCTAAACCCACATAATTATAAATTTCATCATCATTGGGAATGATTGTTTGATTATTAATTTTCATTATAGATGATATTAGTGCTATTCCATACTTCTCTTCCAGTTCTCCAAAAACATCATTTAAAACACTTTTCATAAAAACATCAGCTTCATCCATATTTTTTTGATGTAGAGCTATTGCCATATCAATTTTTTCAAAAAGCTTATCTAGTTTTGCAACTATTCTTTTTTGTTCTTGGAGTGGGGGAAGGGGAATATCTAAATTTTTTATTTTTTGCTTATTAAGAGTTTTTCCTTTTACTGCATTATCAACTTCTTTTTCTAAATCAACTACCCCAATAGAATAATTTAAAAAATATTTATCTAACACTCTTTCATTTTTTATTGGAAGAGAAGCTATAGCTTCATTTGTGTATAAATCACAGTCTGCAAAAGCAGTTCTTCCTAAAGTCAGCTTGAAACTCATCAATAGAGTTCCTTTTTTTATTATTTTTATATTTGAAGTTCTTATTGCATCATCTGTTATCATTTCATTAGATGTAGATACAGAAAACCCTTTTAAGTCTCTAATCGACAACCAAACTTTATCGCCTAAAAAGAATTCTTTTTTTGAACGAGTTGGTGTTTTACCAATATTAACTTCAGTAAGTTCATCTAACTTTTTCCACTCCCAACCACTAGGAAGTTCATACAACTCACTCATTTATATCTTTTCCGACTAATATAGCTTCA
>WFMT01000306.1 GCA_015488975.1 Campylobacteraceae bacterium
CCTGCAAAATGAAGTTTTTTTATCTGAGCTAAGGTAGCCTCAATATCTCTTGTTTTACTAAATGTCATAGACTGCACAGATACGGGTGCATCCCCACCTACTGCTACGCCACCAATATATATCTTTTTTGTTTTATATCTTTTTATCATTTATATCTTCTTTTATTAAATATAAAGCTTCAATAGCCCCATTTATATGTTTATTGCAAATTGAATAAATTATTTCTGCATCAATATCAAAATAGTGATGAGAAATAAAGTCTCTAATTCCTTTTATCTTTTTCCAATCTACTTGAGGATACATACTCAATAATGTTTTATCAGTTATTTTATCTATGTTTTTTAAGCTTTCTCCTATGGCTATCAATTTTATGCAAATACTGTCAAGTTTTTCTTGTCCAACTTCAGTATCACAAAAATCTTCAACACATTTAGCATATTTACATTTATTCTTAACCTCTTCAGCAACTTCTATAATTTGAGTTAATATATCTAAAACCAACTGAATATCATACATAATTGCCCTCACTTAAAATTCTTTTTTTTAAGTATGGATTCATCTTTTCTCGCAGTCTTATCAAATCAACTTTTAAATTTAACTCTTCTTCTATCTCTTCTTTCAAATCATAAAGCAGAAAATAATCACTCTCTTTGGTATCTATTGCCAAGTCTAAGTCGCTGTTTGCATTTTGTTTGTTTTTTGCAAATGATCCAAAAACAATCATTTTTGATATTCCATATTTTATTTTAAAGTCATCTTTTTTATTTGAAAGATAATTAAAGATATCTTTTTTTTGCACAGTCAACTCCTCCTGATAGCAATTTAGATATATTATACATAAAAATAGTTTAAGAAAAAGACAATGGATCCATATCAACCTCGCAAAATCTTTCTTTGCATTTAAATATGGTTTGCAAAAGAGCTTTTGATGAAGTGGATCTTAGAAGTATATCGTATCTGTATTTTGAAGCTATTTTTTTTATATTTGCTTCCCCGCTTCCTACTATCTCTACACCTTTTTGAAGATTTGCCTGCAAACACTTATGCACATTTGAAGTGATATCTTTTGCTTTATTTTGCTCTTTGTGAGATACAAGAATTCTTGCTAACTTTTTAAATGGGGGGTATAACTCTTGTCTGTACTTTAACTCATCTTTTAAAAATAACTCATAATCATTTATATATTTTTTAAAAAATTCTTCATTGGAAGTTTGTAGCACTACTTTACTACTGCCGACTCTTCCGCTTCTTCCTGCTATTTGTATGGCCAAGGACAAGGCATTTTCTCTTGCACGAAAGTCATTTTGGGCTAAAATAGCATCTATCCCCAAAATCACTGAAAGCTCAATACCCTCATAGTCATGACCTTTACTTAACATTTGAGTGCCGACAAGTATATCTGTCTTTTTGTCATTAAACTCTTTTAATACTCTATTTAACTCTCTTATACTTTTGATGGCATCTCTGTCAAATTTAGCTATATTTGCATCTGGAAAAAGAGCTGTCAGCTTTTCTCTTACCTCTTGCGTTCCCATCCTAAATGAGCCAAGATGAGTGCTTTTGCATTTTGGGCACTCTTTTACAATCCGTTCAGTATATCCGCAATAGTGGCATATGAGAGCATTTTTATCTTTATGAAGGCTCATCCCGACTGAACAAAAAGGACAAGTTACAAACTCACCACAATCAAAACAGCTTATATACTTAAAGTTTGCCCTAGTAGGCAAAAATACTATAGCTTGTTTTTTCTCTTTTAATATTTTAGATAACTCTTGGATGATATTAAGAGATAAATCTGTAGAGTTTTTTTCATATATATACTCTTTTTTTTCACCTGCAAAGCTTCCTTTTAGTCTAAAGTGGGGATATTTGTGATAACTTGTAAGTGATGGGGTAGCTGAGCCTAAAACAACTTTACAGTTTAAAACTTTTCCAAAGTAAACCGCCAAATCTCTTGCATTGTATCTTGGTCGTGAATTTGACTTGTAACTGCTGTCGTGTTCTTCATCTACTATTATAAGTCCAAGTTTTAAAAGTGGCAAAAAAAGAGCTGACCTTGCTCCTGCTATGAGTTTTATCTTGTTGTTTTTTATCCCTTCTAAAATCATTTGTTTTTTCTTTTTTGTAACTTTGGAATGCCACAAAGCTATATGTTCACCAAAAACAGCTTTGAGTCTTTTTTCCATCTGTGGAGTCAGTGAAATCTCCGGCATCAAAAAGATAGCACTTTTTCCCTCTTTTAAAACTTTGGCTATCATTGTTATGTATATCTCTGTTTTTCCACTTCCTGTATCTCCAAAAAGAAGAGATGTTTTTTGTGCATTTAAAAAGCTGAGTGCTTTTTTTTGAGATGCAGAGAGATTGAGCAAGGGTTTATAAAGTGTTTTGATGATATTGTTTTGTTTGTCTTCATTCTTTGAAAATGCTACAAATAAAGAAAAAGCTTCGCCCAAAGAGCAAAAGTAGTATTGGCTTATAAAGCTTGCTATTTTTAGATAATCTGGATTTAGATAGTATTTTGTCAACTCTTTTATATATTCACATTTAAAATCAGGCTCCTTAACAGGCTTTATCACGATTGCCAAGTTTTCTCTGCCTCTTAAAAAAAGTTTTACCAAATCACCGGCTTCCAAAGGATCTTGTGATTTGTAAGTCAGAGGTTTTAGTGGTGATTTTAGTATGGCTAGTTCATAATATCTTATGACTTTTCCTATGAGTTTATTCTGTCAGATTTTTACAATTTTGTATGCTGTGGTCACAGTCAAAACTTCCGGTGCTACTGTTGTAGTCAAAACTGACATTTTTATCTTGAGTTACGAAATAATCATACTTGTTTGCACTCTCTTTCCACCAGTGGCCATCCATGTTTTTCTTTGAGTATATCGGGTATTGTAAGATACTAGATATATTTCCATCACCATACGAAAACAAGCTTGCATGAGCTGTATTGGCCGGTGCATTATCCAGTGAAGAGGGATATGGCGGATTTATACCTTTTAACATATTTCTTGATTTTTGTAAAGCTATGCCGTTTCTTATGGCTGAGACATTGCTTTTTCCTTTTACTATGATAGCATCAGTCCTAGTCACCATAAACTTTGGAACAGCAACAGCTGCTAAGATACCGATAACAACGATAACAAAAACAAGCTCTAAAAGAGTAAAAGCAGACTTATATCTTTGCAAGTCAAAATCCTTAGGAGAGAAAAGAAGTGAGATAACTCCCACTTCTGTTAGTATTTAATTTATATTAAAATTTTACACTGCTTCCAGCAATAGTATAATTTGCATCATTAATTCTTGCAGTGACACCTTTACAGATATCTCCTCTTCCAGTTGTTGTATTTGTAGTAACAGCAAATGTTGTTGAATTAACATCAAATCTAATACAAGGCTCCATATTCCCTGCATTATTTTGTGCACCAATGATGACAGTATCGCTTGCTCCAGTTATGCCAGCAGCATTTAATCCAGCAGCAGTTAAAGTTGTTCCCCACGAAACAGCAGGGGTAATTGAAGTATTTGTATCATAAGCTTTCTTTTGACTTTCCATTGCATTTATCACTTGAGACATTTTATCAAAAGTAGTAATACTTCCTTGTGATGTAACATAAGCAGGAACTTCACCTATGGCACTTTGTACCTGTTGTGTTACAGCTGCTACTTTAGCATCTGTTCTTGTTGCCATTAGCTTTGGAATGGCTACTGCTGCCAATATACCTATGATAACTATGACGAAAATCAATTCGATCATTGTAAAACCACTTCTTCTTCTCATTTGAAACTCCTTAAAATTTATGTAAAGACGATACACTTATCATCTCCCGATTACAATGATAGCTTAAGAAATGTTATATTTTTCTTAAAAGGTTAGTTTTTATCCAATTTTTGTGATATTTTTGTTATCTCTTGCTCTAAAAGAAACTTTTCGTAAGATTTTTTTACATAAGCACTAAGTAGTGTTTTTATA
>WFMT01000307.1 GCA_015488975.1 Campylobacteraceae bacterium
CCGGAATTAAATGATGGAATATTGGAGCTTGATGAAAGTATAGGCGAACTTATAATCGGTAAAGAACTTTGTGAATACAGTGAATTAAATGATGACATAATAGATATAGAATTGACTGCTAACAGAGGTGACTGTCTTAGTGTATTTGGTGTTGCAAGAGACTTGAGCGCAGCACTTGAGCAAGAGCTGCACTATATAGAAGATATCAAAGATGAAGAAGGAAGTCTTGGAATAGGAAGGATATTATCTTTAAAAGTAGAAAATGGATGCTCCTCATCTTTATTGTATAAAATTTTTATAAAAGATACTCTTAAAAAACCTCTGCTTCTAGAATTGAGACTATCATTTGTAAACAAAAAAGTAAATAATATATATGATATATATAAAACTTATACAACCCACTCAACAGGTGTAATAGTTAAATTATATTCATGCGATAAGATTATAAATGAAGAAAATAAAAAATGTGAAATAATTTTGCAAAAAGATAAAAATAGTGCAGAGCTTATAAAAATCAGAGATAAAATATCATATATAGGTTTAGACGAGAATAAAGAACTTAAGCCAGATGAAGATGATAAAACAATTATATTTGAAGAGAGTTATATAAATCCTTTTGAGCTTTCAAAGGTTGGAAAATTTATTGATTCAAAATCTGACGCTACTTTTTATCATTGCAGCAGAGGAAGTGAGCCAAATCTCCAGTTTGGATCAAAGTTTTTCAAAACAATATTAAATAAGTATTCAAAAGTACAGTGGTATAACGGTTCTGAAGCTATTGATAATTTACCGGAAGAAGCGATTGTAAATGTTTATCAAAATAAAATAAATAATTTAGTTGGTATGGATATTGATAAAAACAATATTATAAAAATCTTGAAAAATCTTGATTTTACAATAAATGTTAAAGATGAGTCTGATTTGATAAGTGTAAAAATACCTTTACATAGGCACGATATTGTTAATGAGCAAGATATAACAGAAGAGATAGTAAGAATGGTTGGAATAGATAATATCAAATCAAAACCATTGGATTTTGTAGAATCAAATAATCATAATGAAGCATTGAATAATTACAATAAGAGACTTTATCTTAGAAAAAAAGCATCATCAAGCGGTTTTTTTGAAATTGTAAATTATATATTTACTGACAGTAAAAAAGTAGAATTATTAAATTTACAAAGTATAGAAAACTTAAAAGAGTTGGTAAATCCTGTAACAAATGAGTTAAATACTTTGAGAAGTTCCTTGCTTATTGGACTTCTTGAGACTGCAAGCAGAAATATAAAATATGGTAAGAAAAGTATAAGATTATTTGAGATGGGAAGTATTTTTGACTTAAACAGAAAAGAGAGTTTTGCCTTTTCTTTTCTATTTTCAGGAGAAACTCAAAGGGCTTCTATCAGAAATAACGGAAAACCAGATATTATAGATTTTTTTAATTTTTCTCAAAAAATTTCCTCAATTATCGGGAAGTTTGAAATTCAAAAAAGTCAAAATGAAAAAAGCTTTTTATCTCCTTACGAATCAGGTGATATTGTAAAAAATGGTAAAATTATAGGAAACATAGGAAGACTGCATCTTGATATTGAAAATGACTATGCATTACCTGCAACATATTTTTGTGAGATAGATTTTGATAAATTGGTTTTTGCAGATGTCGTTGTAAAAGAATATTCTAAATATCCATCTACCGAACGGGATTTTAGTTTTTTAGTTCCAAAAAATATCGCATATAAAGATATAAAAAATATTATTTCCGAGCTTAAGTCAAAGGAGATAATCGGATTTTATCCGATTGATATATATGAAAATAAAGAATTTAATGATAATGTAAGTTTAACAATCAGATTTATTATGCAATCAAGTGAGAAAACACTAAATGATGAAGATATTACAAAATATAGTACTGTTATTTTAGATGGACTCAAGGCAAAAGGTATAGTTCTTAGATGAGTTTGCTTACGATAAAAAAAGCTAATGAATTTGATATGATGATTGATGATATAGCAAGTGACAAGTCTATATCACACAGGTGCGCAATATTTTCACTTTTAAGCGATAAGCCTTCACATATCACCAACTATCTTCAAGCTGAAGATACTTTAAATACTTTAAAAATAATACAAAACCTTGGTGCAAAAGTTGATGTAAAAAATGATATTATGACAATCATACCACCAAAAAGCATAACAGAACCTATAAATAGTCTGGATTGTGGAAATTCTGGAACTGCAATGAGACTAATGTGTGGTTTTTTAGCTCAACAAGATGGTTTCTTTGTGCTTGAAGGAGATAAATACCTCTCAAGTAGACCAATGAAAAGAGTTACTGAGCCTTTGAAAAAAATAGGTGCTATGATAGATGGAAGAGAAGGTGGCAACCTTGCTCCCATTGCAATCAGAGGCAATACCTTAAAAGGTTTTAACTATACAAGCTCAATAGCCTCGGCACAAGTAAAAAGTGCTATGATATTATCTGTTTTGCATGCTAAAGAAAAATCTTACTATTGTGAACCCTTTTTAAGCAGGGATCATACCGAGAG
>WFMT01000308.1 GCA_015488975.1 Campylobacteraceae bacterium
ATATATACCCCTGCACTTGAAGAAGCCACTTTGCAACCTAAACTTGCAAAATAAAAAAGCTCCCCTACGCTTCTTGCAAAAGTTGTTTTTCCTCCTTGGTTTGGTCCTGTAACGACTATAATCCTTTCTTGATTTTTAAGATAAAAGTCATTACGAACGATTTTTATATCATTCTTAGCAGCTTTAAAAGCAAGCATCATATCAAAAACATTATTGCCAAATACTTCTTTTTTATCAGTTAAAATTTCTGGATAGCAAAAAGAAAGTTCATTTTGATTTATCATTTTTAAATATTCCAAAAATGATATATAAAATTGTATTTCTCTTTCAAATACCTGTATAGTCTTATTCATAAAATTAGAATTATTTTTATAAAACTCTTCTAACTCGTAAAATTCATCAGTATACAATTTTGAAAGCATTCTTACTACTTTTTCTTCAACATGATTTAAATCCAAATAATCATCAAACTCTACTTTATAATCATCTTTAACATTTTTTGTAAATCTTTGAAAAAAATTTTCTATCTCTTTCTCATAATTTTTTTGATTATTAAATTCTTCAAGTTTTATGCAACTGCCCTGCATATCCAGACAATAACGAATTTTTTTTAATTTTATATCTAAATTTTTTGCACTTGAAGATAAAGAGATAAATTTATCAGATTTTAAATACTTTCCTAAGTACAAATGAAAAGCAAGCAATCCTTGTGAGTTTAATGTCTCATTGGAGATACTTTCAAAAAACTTTTTGAGCAAATCAGAATACAACAATACAGCATCTAAAAACCAACTTGCTTTTTGGTATATAAAATTTAATTTATTTGAATTCTTCAAAGACTCTTTGAGCATGTTAAAATCTGCCTCAAACTCTTTGAAAATATCAAAAATAGACTGTTTTTCAAGGTCTTTCATGATATTTTGACGATACAGTATAAGTTTTTTATTTTTAAGGGGAGTGTAAAAAAAAGGCTGTAAATCATACTCTTTTTTTGAAGAAATTATTGCTGAAATGATTTGGTCTAAATTTAAATCTTTATAAACACAAGAATGGAGTCCACTTTTTTTAAATTCTGGCTCAAAACCATCAAAAAGAATACTTTTAAATTCATTCATTTTATATCCAAATATCTTTTAATATTTTCTACTCCAATTAAAGTATTTTTAAAAATTTCAGGCTTATCTATTTTAAGTTTTATACTAATAATCTCGGGAAAGTCCAACTTCAAGGCTTTAGATATACCACTTATTGCATTCTCTAAAGTATCATATTTTTTATATTCTAAAAGATTTTTGATGGCTTCTACAGCTTGCACATAATCCAAAAAATGCTCATCCAAATCATATTCTATCTCAGCATTTACAATTATTTTTTGCTTATTTTTTCTCTCTTTATCCAAAATTCCGATAATAACATCTATTTTTAAATCTTTTATATAAATCTTAAATATATTCATAACCAAGCCTTTTATAGATTATTAACTTCTATCTTTTTCTCAGTACCTTGAAAAAGTCCCATGATATTTGGTATATGTTTATATACTATAATAAAAAATACTATCAATATAGGTGCGTGAGTATGGATAACTGTGATATCAGGATGGATTATAAAAGATGCTATCACTAAAGAAGTCAATGCTAACAAAGAAGAAACAGAAGATATTTTAATGCTTTTTATACATATCGCCCAAACTACAATGGCTATAATCGTCTCAATAGGTAGCATATAGAGCATAACTCCTGCACCTGCTGCCACACCTTTTCCACCTTCAAATCTCAAGTACGGACTAAAACAGTGGCCTATAACCACCAAAACAACTATAGCCCACTTTGTCTCTTCACTGACGCCTGCCATCGTTGCAATGATTAAAACAATAATACCTTTTACAGCATCTAAAAAAAGTGTTGCTGCACCCAACTTTTTTGCCAAATTAGAATTTTTCTCTTTTAAAACCCGTAAAACATTTGTTGCGCCTATACTTCCGCTGCCACTTTGTTTTATATTAACCCCACCTATATATTTTCCAAGCAACAAACCAAAAGGAATGCCACCCACAAAGTATGCTAAAAAATAAAATTGTATATTTATA
>WFMT01000309.1 GCA_015488975.1 Campylobacteraceae bacterium
CAAATCTTCCTATATCTTGAAAAGTTGCCATTACGCCAATATCCAAAACTTCAAACATATTCATATTTTGCCACCGAGTTTTAAATACTCTTTTTTAGTTATAGGTTTAAATTTAACTTTAAATCCTATTTCAAAAGGTGATAAATCTTTTGAATTTGCATTAAAAAGCTCTTTTGGAGTTCTTCCTATGATATTCCATCCTCCAGGACTAATCCTTGGGTAAACTGCTGTCTGATAGTCAGCTATGCCTACACTTCCTTTTGGTATCATCTTTCTTGGGTGCTTTAGCCTTGGAGTTGCTATATTCTCATCTACTTTTGCAAGATAAGCAAATCCCGGCATAAAACCGACTGCATACACCAGATAAGTTTTAAATGAGTGAAGATGTATGATTTCATCAATACTTAATCTCTTTTCATCTGATAGCCTTTGTAGGTCAAGCCCGCTTTGTGCAGAGTAATATACAGGTATAGTGATAACTTTTTGATATTTGTACATGTTTTTATCATTCTTAAAGCTTGAAAATTTATCATTTATATATGAAATGACACTCTTGTTGTCAAATTTAAAGATATCGTATCTTATATATATGCTTGTGTATGAGGGAATAATAGATATAAATGAATTATCATTTAATGATTTTAAGGATTTGTAGTAAAAAGTAACTCTGTTTAAAACTTCCTCACTTATCTCATCTGCAAAGTATATAACTATGCTATCAATTGATGAAGTTTCAAATCTCATTTTGCATTGTCTAAATAAGCTCTTATGGATTTTGTTATATGCAAAGCTTCAGTATTGTCACCATGTACACAAAGTGAATCAACTTTTAAAAAGAGTTTTTTGCCGGAGACTGACTTTATATAGCCAAATTCATTTAACTCTTTTACTCTTTGAAGTACAATATCAATATCCTTAAAAACTGAATTTTTCTCTTTTCGTGATATTAAAAAGCCATCATCACTGTATGCTCTATCGGCAAATGCTTCGTATATGAGTTTGATACCGTATCTGTGTGCAATTTGTTTGTAATTATCGTTTTTTGATGATGAAAGTACCATAAGCTGTAAGTTTTTATCATAACTTCCTATAGCCTCAATGATTAAAGAGTAAATTTCATCACTCTTCATCATGTCATTGTATAATGCACCATGAGGCTTTACATAATCTATATCATAATCCCAGGCATTTGCTAAAGCTCTTAATGCGCCTATTTGGTATATAAGCATAGCCTTCAGCTCATCTGGACTATGCTCTATACTTCTTCTTCCAAAGCCTATTAAGTCTTGATATCCCGGATGTGCTCCTATGGATATAGCATTTTTTTTAGCCTCTTTTACTGCATTTGTCATGACAAGAGGGTCTCCTGCGTGAAATCCACAAGCCAAATTTGCCATATCTATATATTGCATAATCTCTTCTTCATTACCGGCTTTGTATTTGCCGTATCCTTCGCCTAAATCACTATTTAATTTCATCATTTTATCCTATCATTTTTGAAGGTAGATAGTAAGCAATCTCCGGAAATATAGTAACTGCCGCAACAACAGCCAGCATAATAAGAAAAAACGGAAAAGTTGCTTTTACTATATATCCTATATCTTCACCGGAAATTGCCTGGATGACAAAAAGCGAGAATCCTACAGGGGGTGTAACCTGAGAAAGCTCAACCATAAAAACTAAAAATATACCAAACCAAAGAGGTGAAAATCCTGCAGCCATTATAATGGGCAAAACAATAGGCAAAGTCATAACAACTATGGATATGCCATCAAGTATCATGCCTAAAATTATATACATAATGCCTACGACTATTATCAAGTGATAAGGAGAGAGATGAAGTGAAGCTATGTACTCGCTTATAGCCCTAGCAATCCCTAAAAATCCGACAACTTGAGATAAAAATCCGGCTCCTGCTATGATGAAACTTATCATAACCGTTGTTTTTACGGCATTAAACAAGGACTCTTTAAAAAGTTTTAATCCGAAAGTCTTAAAATAAATTGCCAATATAATTGCTCCTGTAACTCCCAAAGCAGCCGCTTCTGTTGGAGTGGCAAAACCTCCGTATATACTTCCTAAAACTAAAGCTATAAGTAAGAATGTAGGTATCAAGTCTCTAAAAGAGTGCACTTTGTCTTTCCAAGTAAAATTCTCTTGTGTTTTTGGAACCACACTTTTATCTAATATGGAAACTACCATAATATACCCAGAATATACCGAAGCCAATAAAAGTCCCGGTAAAATCCCTGCAATAAACAGTTTTCCTATGGATACATTTGCCAAAACTCCGTATATAATCATAATCAAACTAGGAGGGATTAAAAAGCCAAGTGTCCCGCTTCCTGCCAATGAACCGATAGCCAAAGACTTTTTGTATCCTCTTTTTTTAAGCTCATTTAGAGTAATTTTTCCTACGGTTGCAGTTGTGGCTGCTGATGAGCCTGAAACGGCTGCAAATAGTGAACAAGCTGCAACATTTATATGTAAGAGTTTTCCAGGAATTCTGCCAAGCCATGGCATAAGTCCTGTAAGTAGTTTGTCTGAGATTGAACTTCGATAAAGTATCTCTCCCATCAATATAAAAAGAGGAAGAGCGGCAAGAGACCATGAGTTTAATGAATTATAAAGTGATGAGCTTAGCAAATCTCCAATTTTATCAAATATATTTATTCCAGGAGGTAAGCTGACTTTATATATCAACATTCCAGTAATTCCTGTTAACATAAGAGAAATAGCTATCCAAATAGAAGATAATAAAAATGTAAACATCACGACCATTAGTACGATAGTAAGGATTAGCGGATCACCTATCATTGGTGATCCTTCTTAAAATAAAACTAAGAAGTGCCAAACAAAAAAGAAAAAGTCCCAAAGGCATTGCAAGTTGAGTCAAATATATAGGGGTCTCGGAAACAGTTTCTGACACCATATCAAAACTGTATGAATCATGCACCAATAAAATAGATCTGTAAAATATAAATATTAATAATACCAAAGTAATACTGCCTGCAAAAATATCAATATACCTTTTTCCTCTTTTTGAAAACTTGGAAGTTAAAACATTTATACGGATATGTCCATCTTCTTTAAATGTATATCCTAAGCCTAAAAATACAGAAGCGAGATAAAAATATCCACTATACTCATCGGCTATCATTGTAGATACATTGAAAAAAGATCTTAAAACTATCTCTGTCATAATAAGAATAGTTAATGCCATAAAAAGGAATGAAGAGAGATAAGCCCCAAAGATTTGGAGCTTATCTGAAAGACGACAAATAAATTTCATCTATTTTCTATACTCTTTAAATATTTTTTTGATTTGAGAATTTGCATTTTTTAGATAATTTTTTAACATTTTATTTGCTATTTTGTCTAAACTTTTTTTCAATGCAGGGGTTGCTTTTGATATTTTCATGCCATGAGCTGCTAAAGTTTTAAGAGCAATTTTATCTTCATTTTTAGATGCTTGCCATCCTATCTTTTCCATCTCTTTTGCAGCTTTTAGCATTGCATTTTGCTGAGCTTTGCTTAAACTATTCCAATAATCAAGATTGATTGTGACTGCTTGAAGCGGATAAGCATAGTTAATTTTTGTAAAGTGGCTTAAAACTTCCCAAAATTTACCATCTTTTCCTGAAGCTGAGGATGTTACTACTGAGTTCACCATGCCTGTTCTAAGAGCCGAATATACTTCTCCCCAAGCAAGAGCCACAGCACTTCCTCCTGCCATATTGATAAAATTTGCAGAGTTTTTATCATAAGTTCTTGTTTTTAAACCTTTAAAATCACTTATTTTTGTGATGGCTTTTTTTGTATATAATCCGCTCGGTGGCCAAGTTACAGCATAAAGCAACTTTTGATTCCATTTTTTGAATGTTTTTATATAAGCCGGTTTTGAGATTTGATAAAGTCTATAAGCATCACTATAAGAGTTTGCTATAAAAGGTAAAGCAGAAATTCCAAAAACTTTTCCTCCGCCTGAAGTAAACGGTATAAACATATCAGTAAGAGCAACAGTTCCGTCTTTAACTGCTCTTAAAGGATTGCCTTTGACCAAAGAACTTCCTGCATGAACTGTTATAATGACAGTTCCGTGCGTATATTGTTTAACAAGTTTTGCAAATTTCACGGCATCTTTTGTATGAAAGTTGGTTGCACCGTATTTGGCATTTAAGTCCATCTTTACAACACTTGCCATCAGTGAAGCCGAAACAGCGGCTATTATTAATATCTTTCTAAACATATCTTCTCCTTTTAATTTTTTATAAGGATAAGTATATCATAATAATTCTAAAATTGTTTCAAAAATAAAAATTAAAGCAAGAAAACAACTAGGAAATCAATATATTTTTATAAATTTTCAATTTACACTGAAAAAGAGGGAAATATCTTTTTAATAATATAGTATATCTTACATCCTAAACAATAATTGAAAAATAGCTCCAAACTGCTGCAAAAAAGTAATATTAAAGATGTTATATAAGCTGTTTCATAAAGACCTAAAGTGCTTTCAATAGAGATAAATATACTAAAAAAAAGTCCAAAATATGCCGCCAATCTTTTTGGTGCAGCTTCAGTCAAATTTGTTCGTACATTCAATATTTTTTTAGTAATTTTTGAAAGGTTAAAAATCGGACTAAATTTTTTATTTATATAGAGTCTGATAAAAAAATCAATAGTAAGAATATAAGTGACAATACTTAATGAAGTATATAAAAATATTACTACTGAAAGAGTAATAAAAAAAGCATTAATCCTTGCTATTGTTCCATCTATTTGTTTGTATGATATAGGGCAAGCTTGCACTTGATATCTCCTTTTGTTTTTTGTATTTTACACTTAAATAAAATAAATGTCAAGTAAATCAATCAAGATAATATATTTTAACTGACCTTACGCACTAAACACATATCTGAGTGGTATAAGTTGCTCTCAAGTGATAGGCAGTAAGATGCAGGAGCTACTAGTAGCTTCAAATCTTACTAACGACGCAATTGTGAGCAAATTATACCACCCTTCGGGCAAAAAGATAAAGTATCATCTGACTTCGTTAGATTTTTTTACCTTAGCTTTGGCTAAGCTTTCAAAAATCTGCCTTGCATATGACACTTTCTCTTTTTGCTCAGATATATGTTTAGTGCGTAAGGTCAGTTATTAAAATATACCGCTTATTCCCATATTTGCTGAATGAATTATAGTTGTGTTGAATTTTCTTGCATAAAACCTTATAAGTATGTTTTGTAATGTTGGCTCGATTGAGGGGGTAAACCAGGCATTATTGCTTATTGCGATTATATATTTTGGATGATTTTTATACATTATGTTTTCTGTGGTTTCATAGCAAATAGCATTTGTAAATTTAATACCTTTTATAATTATTGTAGTTGGTTTTTTTGCAGTTTTAAAATCAGATGCTCCACCAAAAAATTCTTTGTTGATGTATTTAGCTAAAAATGCAGGCAAAGGAATTTTCTCCCCAAATGGAACCAATACTACTTTGTTTGCAATTTTGATTTTTCCATCAATAAAATAATAAGTAGAATTATAAAAATTTTTACCTTTTTTACTTAATGCCCCTGTTACAATCATGATATGTCGTGATAAATATTTTAGCTGATTTAAAAGTCTTTTGTCCAAATTAAGATATATCGGAAAAGCACTTTCATTTAGAATAATCATATCTTTTTTATTTTTTATCTCTTTTTTAATTTCTTTTATATTGTCTTTGATTATTTTATTTGTATAAAGAGGATTCCATTTTATATTTTCAGGTATTTTTTGATCATACAAATATATACTAAAAGGAATTTTTCTTATATGTGTTTTTAAAGGTTCAAAAGATAGAGCAATTAACAGTATAAGAAAAAATGACAATAGTTTTTTATGATATTTTCTATAAACAGATACACTGGCACAAATACTAAGGAGAACTATCATAAATTGCCATTTTTGAACTCCTATATAGCTTTGTGTAAACATTAATTCCGGCTTAAACCATGTAAATTCAAATGGGTGTGCATAGGATGCAAATAATAATAAAATTGCTCTGTAAAATATATTTTTAGGGTATGACAAAATCCAAAAAAACAGAGCATAAGTTATAGATATCGCCAATATGACAAAAGGGATAAGATAGCTTAAATTATAATATTTAAAACTTAGTCCTATCCAGTAAAACCAAAAAATTCCTACAAAAAAACCACTCCAGGTTAAAGTTTTCTGTCTGCTTACTATCATAAAATATATAGCTATTATACCTGTAACTGTATTGAGAACAGGAAAAATAAAGCCAAAATATGCACTATATATAAAAAAAGATAAAAAAATTGCTACACTCAAGCCTTTTATTATGTAAAAAGTGCTAAAATAATCCTTCAAAAATTTAAATTTAAAGGATTCGTATGCAAGGCGGAGGTAGTATTGTGACTTCATTGTTACCACTTATAGTTTTATTTGGTATTTTTTACTTTTTGGTAATTCGTCCTCAACAAAAGCAGGCAAAGGCCCACAAAGAGATGTTGGCCGCTATTAAAAAAGGTGATAAAATTATCACAAACGGCGGACTAATCTGTGAGGTTGTAAAACCTGAAGAAGATTTTATCAAAGTTAAGCTTAATGATGATACTGTTGTTAAGATTTCTAGAGATTATATAGCAAAGAAAGTTGATGCATAAGAGTAGATGGAATTACAGGGTCGTAATATTTATATTTACCATGATAGTAGGGATTGTTCTTTCAATCCCTAGTTTTGTGCCGTCTATAAATGGTCCTAAAATAAAACTTGGTTTAGACTTGCAAGGTGGGCTTCATATGCTTTTGGGAGTAGAGGTGAAACAAGCTGTTAAGTCAAAATATAAATCTATTGCTTCAAGCATAAAGTATTTCACTGATGATAACGATATTGTAATCGATAATCTAAGAGTAGATAAAAAAGATGTAAGTTTTACATTGCTTGATAACTCTGAAGAGAAAAATTTAGACGATATGCTAAGTAAAATAAAAGGTCTTATTGTTAATAAAGATAAAAAGTTAAACTACAAAATTACTTTAACAAAAAGTGAGATAAAAAAGACTGAACAGTATGCAGTAAATCAAGCGGTAGATACTATAAGAAACAGGCTGGATCAATTTGGTCTGTCTGATCCTACAGTAGCTAAACAAGGAAGCACTGATGTATTAGTGGAACTTCCAGGTATAAAAACACAAGCCCAGGAG
>WFMT01000310.1 GCA_015488975.1 Campylobacteraceae bacterium
AGTACTTCAAGACTTTTTGTATCATCTTTTTCTATTCCGCCAAATACAGTGTGGACTCCATCTAAATGTGGCTGAGCTTCAAAGCAGATAAAAAACTGACTTCCGCCTGTATCTTTTCCGGCATGTGCCATAGAAATAGAGCCTTTTTGGTGTTTGTGCGTATTTCTGTCACATTCACAAGCTATACTCCATCCCGGGCCACCTGTTCCTGTACCATTAGGACAACCGCCTTGTGCTACAAAACCCGGTATTACTCTGTGAAAGTTTAAATTATCATAAAAACCCTCATTTGCCAAAGTTGCAAAGTTTGCAACGGTATTTGGCGTTTCTTCGGGATATAATTCTAACTTTATATCTCCTTTTTCTGTATGAATAACAGCATGTTTAAATTTTTCTAACTCTTCTTTAGAGTAATCATAAGTTTTAAGTGACATATTTTTCCTTTAATATTTTTTAAACTGGTCGGAACGACTGGATTTGAACCAGCGACCTCACCCACCCCAAGGGTGTGCGCTACCAGGCTGCGCTACGCTCCGTATTTTATTTTAGACAGATACAGTCCGTTTGGTGGTGCTAAAGAGCTTGAAAAGTTATCTTCTAAATTCAGTTGTAATTTTAACTCATTTTTGCTTAACTTTCCATCTGAAATTTTAAGTAAAAAGCTTACCATCATTCTTATTTGAGATCGCAAGTATCCGTTTGCCTCAAAGTAAAAAATATAAAAATCTTTGTATTTGTAAAAATTTGTTTTATAAATCGTTCTTGTAAAATTTTTTGTATCGCTTCCATTTTTTTTAAAATATTCAAAATTATGTACTCCCTCAAACTCACTTATCGCATCTTTTATCGATTTTTCATCTATTTTTTTTATATAAGTAACATAAGGAGTTAAAAAAACTGATGGTTTCTTAGTCGATACAATATATCTGTAAATTCTGCTTTTTGCACCATATCTTGCATGAAAATCTTTGTTAACATTATCTATCTTTTTTATAAAGATATGTGGCAAGAGTGAATTATTTAAATACTTTTTAAGTTTCGATAAATTACTCCAATATGGAGGTAAATCTAAATGTAAAACTTGATTTAGGGCATGTACATTTTTATCTGTTCTTCCACTGGCTATAAAACAAGAGGTTATATTTAAAGATTTAAGAGCGGCAGTTATTTTATGCGATACTGTGTTTTTTGTGTGTTTTTGTACTTGAAAACCATCAAATCTGCTTCCATCATAACTTAATATTATTTTTATCCTCATTATGAACTCTTATGTATATAGCCAATTTATCAACTTTATAAAATAAGTATCAAAAAAATATGTTATCCATAAAGAGAGTGCTAAAAACGGGATAAAAGGAACTTGAATATCTTTTTTTCCAATTATCAAAAAAACAGGCAATGCTATAATAGCTGATAAAAATATAGCGACAAATCCAAGCTTTATGCCAAGCATAGCACCCATGATAGCAGCTATCATGATATCAGCTTCGCCCAAAGCTTCTTTTTTAGCAAAAAAAGATACATAAAATCTAAGCAGAGTGAATCCTCCGGCAAAAAGCAATGCATCCATAAATGAGCTTAATATACTTCCGGTAAAAACAGCTAAAGTCAAAGCCGATAGATTTAAACTATCAGGAACGGCTTTATACCTAAAATCAATGACAGACAGAGCAAGAAGTAAATCAAATATGAAAGATACGAGCAACGCCTGTGTAAAATTATCCAATTTCACATAAGATATGATAAATATAACCGTACTCGCAAGCTCAACGAGAGGGTATTGTAAAGAGATTTTTTCTTTACAGTAAGAGCATTTTCCTCCTAAAAAAATATATGAAAAAAGTGGGATATTGTGCCACCATTTAAGAGGTTTGTTGCAAGTTGTGCAGTGCGAAGCCGGAAAAGCAATATTTTCATTTTTTGGAATCCTATATATCAAAACATTTAAAAATGACCCAACTGCCAACCCAAGAATACCCATAAAAAATAAATTTATTTCATACATTATATTGCTCCAAAATTTCTTTTGATATTTTTAAATTTTTCAATAAAGCCATCAAATTCCAAGCTATTAAAATCAGGCCATAGTGTTGTTGTGAAAAAAAGTTCCGCATAAGCAATTTGCCATAATAAAAAATTAGACAACCTTTTAGTCCCTCCTGTTCTTATAAGCATATCAACATCTGGCAAGTTGTGAGTATCTAAAAAATTATTAAAACTATTTTCATTTATCTCTTCATTATTTTTAGTTTTAATAATTTTTTTGACTGCTCTTACGATCTCATCTCTTGAGCCGTAGTTGATCGCTAAAGTTTGAATTAAGCCAGTACACGATTTTGTTAACTCTTTTGTTTTTTCTATCCTGTTTTGTAGTTTTTTACTAAATTTGCTGATATCTCCTATAATGTTGAATTTTACATTATAATCAAGATAAGTTTTGACTTCATCTTTAAGATATGAATCAAGTAATTTCATAAGAAACTCTATCTCATGTTTTGGCCTTTTCCAATTTTCCGTACTAAAAGCATACAAAGTAAGATATTTTAATTTTATATTAGATGCGTGTATAGTGATATTTTGTACTGTTTGTGCACCCTTTTTATGTCCGAATGATCTTTTTTGATTTTGTTGTTTAGCCCATCTTCCATTGCCGTCCATTATGATAGCAATATGTTTTAATGTATTCAATATTTAGCCTTTTATGTCTAAAACAAAATTTCCAATTTCTTCCATTGGTTTGATTTGACTTTTTATACTAAAGTCAAAATCATCAAATTGTGTATCAATTTTCTTTAAATTATTTTCATATCCTGTAAATATTTTTATTTTGCCATTTTTTTCTTCAAAACTACCTTCAAAAGGTCCAAAATTTTTAAATGCAAAATAATATATTACTGTTTTTTTATTTAAATGCTTATTTTGCATGATTTTAAATTGTGAAAAAATTTTTTCATTATCGATAATAAATGGAATTGTTATGATATTTTTATTTAATAAATAAATAAAATTGTTATAAAGGAAAGGATTTTTTTTGGTATTTAAAAATTTTAAAAATTTCTGTTTATAGTCATCCTCATCAATAATATCAGCTATTGTGTCAATTTTTATATCAAAAAAAGTAAAATTATCATTTTGTAATATTTCAGGTAGTTTTTGAAGGTTGGAAAGAGTTGTGAATTTATTATTATCTTGTGAGATATTGCCCCAATAATATTTTAGAGTTTCCAAATTTTTATGACTTATGCAGGTTAATTTTTTTTTGTTTATCATAAGTTCATATCTTTTATAGTCAATTTTTTTAATGACCAAGATATTTACCAACGGAGCATCTTTTAGAGTGATGCCGTCAGTAAAATCATTTTTTAAAATATTTTTGATAAAAAGTTTTAAAAACTCTCTCATAACTCTTTTGCTAAATCCAAGATTTTTAAAGATATATTGAGTTTTGAATCTTTTGATAAAGTTGTAACTCTTTTTTTATCTATAAATTCTATCTCATTAGAGTCAGAGCCAAAACTATTATCTTCATCTATAACATTTAAACATACTGCATCTAAATTTTTAAAATTTAACATTTTTTTAGCATTTTCTATCGCTTTTTGTTTATCGGTTTCTACTTTAAAGCCTATTTTTTTGATACCTTCTTCTTTTATATTTGAGAGGATATCAATATTTTTGGCAAGTTCAAGTTCAAATGTTTCACCCATATCCTCTTTTTTCATCTTCCCTTTTTGTATCTTAGCAGGCACAAAGTCACTTACAGCAGCAACCATAAAAAGATAAGGTTTTTTTTGTATAAGTCTGGGTGCTTGTGTGCTTGTGATATTTGGCTGGCTCATTACACCTTTTTTTGCAACTTCAAGAGAACTTTTAGTGAGTCTTAACATCTCTTTAGAGTTTTGAGCTGTGATTTGATAGATGCTGCTTGGTAAATTTGTCATATCTTTAGTAGTGATTAAACACACATCACAACCTTTTAAATACAAAGCCTTAGAAATACTCTCAGCCATCTTCCCGCTTGAAAAATTTGATATATATCTTACATCATCTATCTTTTCAACAGTACCTCCTCCAGTAACCACCACCCTTGTGTTTTCCCAAAAATCATCTTTTAAAAGCTCTCTTGCAGTTCTCCAAAATATCTCCAAAGGCTCAGCCATAGCTCCCAATCCCTCATCGTTGCAGGCTAAGAGTTTGCTTTGAGGATCTATTATCTCATGCCCAAATACTTTTAATTTTTTTATATTTCCTGTCGTATTTGGATTGAGATACATTTTTGTATTGGCCGATGGAGCAATAAGAAGTTTTTTATCAAAAGCTAAAATACTCTCAAGCAAGAGGTTATCCGCTATTCCAGCTCCTATTTTGTTGATAGTATTTGCAGTTGCCGGAGCTACTATAAAAATATCAGCCCATTTTGATAAACCTATATGGTTATTGTCATTTGCCCAACTCTCACTTTCTTTATGCAAAACAATATTTTGACTGATTGCCTCAAATGTAAGAGGAGTTATAAACTCTTTTGCGCTTTCGCTCATAACAACTTTCACTTTAGCACCCGATTTGATAAAAAGTCTTATAAGCTCAAGCGATTTGTATATGGCGATGCTTCCTGTTACTCCAATGACAATTTTTTTATCTTTTAACAAATCAGTCATTTATTTTTCCTTTTCAAAAAATTTATAGAAAAAATTCTTTATGATTCTCAGAGGTGCTCTGTTTATAGCTAAAGAGCCTTTTTTTATATCTTTTGTTACAGTGGTTCCTGCAGCAATGACAACATCATCTTCTATGGTAACTGGTGCTATTATCTGAGTATCGCTTCCTATAAAAACATTTTTACCTATTTTTGTTTTATATTTATTTTTTCCGTCATAATTGCAAGTTATAGTCCCAGCTCCTATGTTTGTACCTTTGTCTATAAAACTATCTCCAAGGTAGCTAAGGTGTCCAGCTTTTACTCCTATTAGAGTTGACTTTTTAACTTCTGTAAAGTTGCCTATATGGGTATTTTTTAAGTGCGAACCCGGTCTTATTCTTGCCATTGGTCCTACTGATGAGTTTTCAATCACACTATCTTCAATCACACTGTTTGTTTTTATATGTGAATTTATAATTTTAGAGTTTTTGTAGATACTAACTCCATTTTCTACTGTACATTCACCTGTAAATTCAACTTCATTCTCTATATATATGGTTTCAGGGAGTCTAAGAGTGATACCGTCTTTCATAAGGTTGTCTTTTATCTTTTTTTGCATAATTTTCTCAGCACCACTTAAATCAAGTCTTGAATTAACGCCTTTAAAGTTTTTTTCATTTACATATATCGGTTTTACTGTTTTTTTATCATTTTGAGCAAATTCTATAATATCAGTAAGATAAAACTCTTTTGAGAGATTTTCATTTTTAAGTTTTGGGATATATTTTTCTAATAACTCTTTTTTGACAAGATAAACTCCGGCATTTACATTCTTTATATCTTTTTCATCTTCATTTGCATCTTTTTCTTCAATTATCTTTATAACTTTATCATTTTGTATAAAAACTCGTCCGTATCCGTTTGGATCTTTTAAAGATATAATACTCATAACGATATCTGCATTTATTTGCATAAACTTTTCAAGTTCAGTCGATTCAACAAGAGGCATATCTGCATTTAATATAAGGATTTTATCTCTTTTAAAATTGATATTTTTCAGTGCTCCGCCGGTTCCTGGAAAATTCTTGACATCTTGTATGATAAATTCTATATTATCAAAATATTTTTTGATTTCATTTATTATAAGTTCTGATTTATGATATAAAACAACTTTTATATCATCACTTAATTTTTTTGCTTCTTTTATAGAGTAGTAAATCATAGGAAAACCGCTAATTTTATGTAAAATTTTTGGTTTAACTGATTTCATTCTTGTGCCAAAACCAGCAGCTAAAATAATTATTGAGATATTTTTCATTCTAATACACCTAATTTTTATTTGAATTTTATCAAAATTTTCATTAAAACATCATCTAAATTGATAAAATGCCGATATGTTGTATAGTTTAATCAAGTTTTAACTCAAATATTATTAAAATAAATGAATTATTCCATAACAAAGGTGGGCTTATATGGATTTAGGAACCGTTATTGGTTTGGTATTAACTTTAGCACTTCTTTTTGGTGCAATGGCGATGGGTGTCGGACTGGGACCGTATATTGATATTCCGTCAATTCTTATAGTTTTTGGTGGTACAACCGGTGTTTTAATGGTCGGATTTAAAATGGAGCAGATTAAAGCTGCTGCCAAAGTCTTTAAAATAGCCATCAAGCCTCCCCAAATTGACTTACAAGAACTCATTAAAAAGATGGTTGATTACTCTACTAAAGCTAGAAAAGATGGTATTTTGGCTCTTGAGGAATCTGCCAATAAAGAAGAAAATGAATTTTTGAAAAAAGGACTTTCTATGGCAGTTGACGGCAGTGAGCCAGATACTATCAGAGATTTGTTGGAAATAGATATGGAACAAGCCAGTAAAAGACACAAGTCAAATGCTTCATTATTTGATCAAATAGCAGGTTTTGCAGGTGCTATGGGAATGATAGGTACTCTTATAGGTCTTGTTGCCATGCTTTTAAACATGAGTGACCCATCAGCCATCGGACCAGCTATGGCTGTTGCTTTGCTTACTACCATGTATGGAGCAATGCTTGGCAATATTGTTGGCGCACCAGTGGCAAATATATTAATGATAAGAGATAGTGATGAATCGCTGGTTAAAACATTGATAATTGAGGGCATTATGTCCATACAAGCAGGCGATAATCCTAGAAATTTAGAATCAAAATTATTAGCCTTTTTGCCTCCAAAAGACAGAGTTAGTCAATTTGATTCATAATACAAAGGTGATATAATGGCAAAAAAATGTCCTGAGTGTGACTGTCCCAAATGCCTTCCTGACTGGTTGGCCGCATTTGGTGATCTTATGTCGCTACTTTTAACATTTTTCGTTTTGCTTTTATCTATGTCAAGTATGAATGCAAAAAAAGTTCAAGAAGCCATCGGTTCTTTAGCTGGAGCATTAAGTGTGCTTGAAGGTGGTACAAAAATGGAAATGAGCAGAGAAAAGGTGGAGCTTTCAACTACTCCTCAAATGCAATTAAACAAAAGTAAATCCAAACAGTCCAATTTGATGCAGCAACTTCAAAGCACATTATCCGAAGTAAATGAAATGTTAAAAACTTCAGGTAGTCCGGACATAGTTTTAAAAGAGGCAGAAAAAGGTTTTTTATTGAGACTTCCGTCTGCTTTGCTTTTTAGTCCGGGCAATGCCAGAATTACAAATGATAATGCTATATTATTTTTAAAAAGGATAGCATTGATAATCGAAAAACTTCCCAGAAATATTACTATAAATGCTATTGGTTATACTGACAATCAGCCTCCACCCGCTAACAGTCCATACAAAGATAATTGGGAACTTTCAAATGCCAGAGGTGTGGCTGTGGTAAAAGAGTTGATAAAAGATGGTGTAAATCCAAAAAGACTAATGTCATCAGGCAAAGCACAGTATAATCCAATTGCTTCAAATGCAACCAATGAAGGCAGGTTAAAAAATAGCAGAGTTGAATTATATTTCTTTTCAACAGGTATCAAAGGAGCAAATAAAGCTCAAAAAAGTATATTGGATATTTCAAAAAGTAAAAAGTAAGTATATCAAAAAGGTGAAGCAGTAAGTGAAAAAAATTTTATTATTATTATTTAGTGTTGTATTGTTTGGTGCAAATGCAGCAACTATACCGACTGTCAACCTTTCTTTATCTGCTCCAACAACCCCGGGACAATTAGTAAGTAGTTTAAATGTCTTAGTAGTGCTTACTATTTTGGTTTTAGCTCCGAGCATTGTCATGGTCATGACAAGTTTCATAAGATTAGTCGTTGTGTTTTCATTTTTAAGACAAGCTTTGGGAACACAGCAAATGCCACCATCACAGCTTATGGTTTCTTTAGCTTTGGTTTTAACTTTCTTTATCATGCAACCAGTCGGTGAAAAAGCATATAATACCGGTATAAAACCATATATTCAAAAAAAGATAGGATATCAAGAAGCATTTACAAAATCCGTATTGCCGTTTAAATCATTTATGGTAAGAAATACAAGAGAAAAAGACTTGGCACTTTTTTTTAGAATTAGAAAACTCAAAAATCCAAAGAATATAGCAGATGTACCTTTGTTGATTGCAATTCCTGCTTTTATGATAAGTGAGCTTAAAACCGCTTTTGAGATAGGATTTCTTCTGTACATGCCATTTTTGGTTATAGATATGGTGGTTAGTTCTGTTTTGATGAGTATGGGGATGATGATGCTACCTCCTGTCATGATATCTATGCCTTTTAAACTGTTGATTTTTGTCTTAGTTGATGGATGGAATCTTTTAGTGGGGAATTTAGTAGCAAGCTTTCATTGAAAGGGTGCTAAATAGGATGTATTTGAGTGGATTGTAAATATTTTGGCAAATGTGGAAGCTGTGTTGTTTATAGCATTTCTTATAATGAACAAATATCAAGAAAAAAAAATAAAATAAAAGACCAATTTTCAGAGTTTTATACTGAGGATATCGAAGTTTTTACTTCTAAAGATGCACATTTTAGAAATAGAGCAGAATTCAGAATATGGCACAATGAAGATAAAATTTCTTATGCAATGAATGGTTTTAACAAAAAAGATATAGTGCTTATCAATGATTGTTTTATTGTGGAAAAAAAAATATTTACTCTCATGCCAAAAATATTAAATTTTTTACAAAACAATCTGATATTGAAAGAAAAATTATTTACTATCGAGTTTTTATTAGGTGAAGATATCATAGTAACACTAATTTATCATAAAAAACTATCAAATGGTTGGAGAGATGAAGCTAAAAAGCTTGAAAAAGAGCTTGCCATACTTGTAATAGGAAGAAGCAGAAGAGAAAAAATTGTTCTCAGTAGTGATTTTATTTTCCAAGAGTTAAATATTTTAGATACCAGATATAAATATAAAATTTATGAAAATTCATTTTTACAACCAAATACTAAAGTAAATGAAAAAATGATATCTTGGGTAAAAATAAATTCAAAAAATTTTAAAAATGATTTATTGGAGCTTTATTGTGGGCATGGCAACTTTACAATACCATTAAGTCAAAATTTTGAAAAAGTATTGGCTACTGAGATTTCTAAAAAATCAATAAAAGCTGCTAAAGAGAATTGTTTATTAAATGATATAAAAAACATAACTTTTGCAAGATTGTCTGCTGATGAATTAGTCTCAGCATTAAAAAATGAAAGAATTTTTAAAAGATTGGAAGGAGTTAAGTTAAAAGAATATGATTTCTCAACGATTTTTGTAGATCCTCCAAGGGCAGGAATCGATAAAGAGAGTATAAAATTTATAAGTAATTTTAATAATATTATTTATATATCATGCAATCCTGAGACTTTAAAAAGGGATATTTGCAAACTTTTTGAAACTCACAGTATAAAAAAATTTGCTATTTTTGATCAATTTGTTTACACAAATCATTTAGAATGCGGTATAATTTTAAAAAAAAGGATAAGAGATGGAGTGTGAATTTCCAACTGTTAATGAAAAAAATGATGAAATTATTAAAATACTAAAAGAGACAAAAACTATAGCAGTCATAGGGCTTTCTCCAAATATACAAAAAGACAGCTATAAAGTAGCAAGGTATATGCAATCAGCAGGCTACAAGATTATACCTGTATATCCAAAAGATGAGAAGATTTTGGGTGAAAAAGTTTATAGATCACTAAGTGATATAAAAGAAAAAGTTGATTTAGTGGATATGTTTAGAAAGCCTGCTATTGCAGATGAGATAGTAGATGAGATAAAAAAAAGAAATGATGTAAAAGTTTTATGGCTTCAACAAGGCATAGTAAATAATGAAGCGGCAAAAAGGGCTAAAGATTTGGGTTTGGATGTTGTGCAAAATAAATGTATTATGGTTGAGCATAAGATGAATTTATCATAAGTTAAAATAATTAAGGAAAAAAATGATCCCTATAAGTGAGATAATAAAAGCAAAAAAAAAGATAAATGGAGTTGTCAATAAAACTCCTTTTGCTTATGCTCCACTCTTGGCGCAAAGAGTCGAAGCGGAAGTATTTTTAAAAAAAGAGAATTTACAAATAACAGGTGCTTACAAGATAAGAGGTGCATACAATAAAATATCATCTCTAAGCAAAGAAGAAAAGAAAAAAGGTGTTATAGCTGCTAGTGCAGGCAATCATGCCCAAGGTGTTGCATATAGTGCTAAAGTTTTTGGAGTTCCCTCTACTATAATCATGCCTGAAGCAACTCCACTTTTAAAAGTTGTAGGAACGAAAGCTTTGGGAGCTGAGGTAATATTAAAGGGCGAGAATTATGATGAAGCTTATGAATTTGCTATGACTTTTGCAAAAGAAAATTCTCTTACTTTTATACATCCTTTCAAGGATGATAAGATTATAGCCGGACAGGGGACTGTTGCACTGGAGATGTATGATGAAATAGATGATTTAGATATGATCTTGGTACCTATAGGAGGAGGAGGGCTTATCAGCGGAGTAGCTTCTGCAATCAAACAGCTTGATCCTCGCATAAAAGTTATAGGAGTTACAGCCAAAGGTGCTCCGGCAATGTATGAGTCGTTTAAAGAGAAAAAAGTTATAAGCACAAAAGATGTTAGAACTATAGCTGATGGTATCGCAGTAAGAGATGCAAACCAAAAGAATTTAGATATTATTTTAGAGTGTGTTGACGATATTGTTCAAGTTGATGACGAAGAGATAGCTAATGCAGTTTTATTTTTGCTTGAAAAACAAAAGATAGTTGCTGAGGGGGCAGGGAGTGTTGGAGTCGCGGCACTTTTGCATAATAAAATTGATTTTGATAAAAAAGATAAAATAGGTGTTATTATAAGTGGCGGAAACATAGATGTGGGAATGCTCTCTGTTATCATAGAAAAAGGACAGATAAAGGCTCACAGAAAAATGAAACTTTTTATAACTCTCATAGACAAACCAGGAGCCTTAAGAGTTCTTACGGATATATTTGAAGAATTGAATGCAAATATTATCCAGATCGACTATGACAGGACTTCCACAACCCTGTCTTACGGAGATGCCAATGTGACAATAGCACTTGAGACGAAAGGAAAAGAACATCAAGAAGACATAAGAACTACTCTAAAAGAGCAAGGATACAGATTTCACGAAGAGTTTTAATTTTTATCCTATTTTTAATTTGGATTTTAAAAATAGGATAAATCCAATAATTTTAATAGTTTTCCAAAAACTTGAATATTTCTTCTTGCAAATCTTTTTTATCTATAACTGTTTTATGAATAATTTCAGCTTTAAAAAGATTTATAACTGAACTTGGTATATTTGCATTCATGATTTCAGATATATTTTCAAGTGCATCTATGTCGGTAAATTTTTTATTATATTCACAACTTATAGCATTCATAACAGCAGGTGCAAATTTTGTCCACTCGGCAGTAGAGCAGATAACAGTTTTTCTTCTTGAACATTTTATATCATCATAAGCTTTTATGCAAGTTGCAGTATGAGGATCCATCAAATAGTTTTTTACAGAATATTCGGATATGTAGTGTTTTGTTTCTGAATCACTACAAAAATAACCTCTAAAATCTTTTTGCAAAGCCGTATGTTCATCTTTTGTGAGCTTATAATATCTTTTTTTGTTTAAATCATCCATCAACTCTTTACATCTTTTTGCACCAAATTTATCATACAATACTCTCTCAACATTTGATGAAATGAGTATATCCATAGCAGGCGAAATTGTTTTTATGAGAGTCTTGTCTCTAATATCATAAACCCCCGTATTTATAAGTTCGCTTAGTACATTATTGCTATTGGCTGATATAAGAATTTTTCTTATTTGAATCCCCATTTTTTTTGCATAATATGCACCCAAAGCATCTCCGAAGTTACCGCTTGGAACGGCAATGTATATCTCATCGCCATTTTTTATCTCTTTGTTTTTTACAAGTTGTATGTATGAATTTATATGATATATGATTTGAAAAATAATTCTGCCAAAATTAACTGAATTTGCCGCACTTAGATTCATATCTTTTTTACCTAATTCATGTTGAAAAGATTCCGAAGCAAGAAGTGATTTCAAGGCATTTTGAGCATCATCGAAGTTGCCTTTAATACCGATAACTTTTAAATTATCTCCTTTTTGAGTAACCATTTGCAACTTCTGAACATCGCTGGTGCCACCTTCAGGATAAATACATACTACTTTGATATTTTCTTTGTTTGCAAAACTATTTAGAGTCGCAGGTCCTGTATCTCCGCTTGTTGCAGCCAATATTAGGTAGGTTTTTTGTTCATTTTTGGCAATTTGAGATAGGATATATCCAAAGGGTTGAAGTGCCATATCTTTAAAAGCTCTTGTAGGACCGTGATAAAGCTCATTTATAAATAGCATATCTTCGATTTTTTTAAGTGGTACAGGGTTATCTTTATCGTCAAAATTATCATATAGAGAAATTGCTTGTTTGATAATATCTTTATCAATATCTAATTCAAACAAGTCTAATATTTTTAAACATAACTCTTTATATGAAAGATCGACACTTTCATCAATAAATTTTTTGTCTAATTGAGGTAAAAATTCAGGTACATAAAGTCCTCCAAAGCTTGCAATAGGGCTTTTTATAGCTTCAGAAAAAGTTGTTTTTAATTGTTTTTTGCCATCATTTCCTCTTGTCTGTATAAAATACATTTGCTTTTACCTTTTATATTTTGATTTATTTTATAACTGTACCAATACCGTCACTTGTGAATATTTCAAGCAGTATTGAATGCTCAATTCTGCCATCAATAATATGAGCTTTTTTACATCCCATATTTATTGCTTCCAAGCAAGCCTCAACCTTAGGGAGCATTCCCCCGTTGATTACATTATTTTCTATAAGAGTTTTAATCTCTTTATGATTTAAAGTAGAGAGTAATTCGCTATCTTCATCTAATACACCCGGGGTATCTGTCATAAATATAATTTTTTCAGCTTTTATCGTTCCTGCGATTTTGCTTGCTACTAAATCAGCATTTATATTTAACCCAATTCCGTCAATATCTTCCGTAGCAGCAATAGGTGCAACCACTGGAACGAAGTTTTCGTTAATCAACTTTTCAATAACTTGCGAATTGATTTTTTGTATATTTCCAACTAGACCGTATTTTCCATTATCCTTTGGAGTTGCTATGAAGAAGTTTGCATCTTTGCCTGTAATACCTATGGCTTTTGTTCCGTATCTATTGAATCTTGTGGTGATTTCTTTGTTAATGTTTCCGCTTAGTACCATTTCTATTATCTCGATACTTTCTTTTGTAGTAACTCTTAATCCGTCAACAAATTCACTATCTATTTGTAATTTATCAAGTAAAGATGTTATCTTTTTACCTCCGCCATGAACAACAACAAGCTTTATACCTACAAGATTAAATAATGCAATATCTTGTGCAAATTTATCTTTTAAGTCATCATTGATTTGAGCTGCACCACCATATTTAATAACAAAAGTTTTTCCTGCATATTTTCTTATATAAGGCAATGCATCTAAAAGTATTTGAGCTTTTTCGATTCTTGTTTTCACGATAGCACCTTTATAAATTTAAGAGATATTTTACTTAATTTTACCAAAATTATCTATAAATTCATCTATATTTTCTAAGATATATGGTTTTATCATAATATGAAGATTTAATATAGATAAATTAAATTTAAAATTTTCCATTTTAACTGCATCTTTTGTAGTTGTCAATATTGAAGTTGCTCCGTACTTTTTTATAAGATTTAATAATTCAATTTTATTGAAATTATAATGATCTTTAAAATATATCTTCTTTATGATGCCTTTTTTAGGTAGATATTTATCTAATCTTTCAGGCTTGGATATAGCTGTTATAAGTATCATTTTATCTGTTTTATTTGTAATTTTCACTTCTCTTTGAAAGTCGATATCTTCTGTGGCGATTATATTTGCCTTTTTGTAAAAACTCTTTGGTTCTCTATATGGACCGCTTGGAATACAAAAAGTGTTTTGATAATTTTTAAAAGGCTTTAGAAGGATATCAAATTTATCAATTTCACTATGATGAAAAGCATCATCTAAAAATATAGCTTTTACATTTTTATTTTTTGCAAACTTTATAGCTTCGATTCTGTTAATAGATACAATGATGATAGCCATAGGCAAACTCTTCGCATACAACATTGCTTCATCGCCACACTCTTGGACTGTACATTTTATATTGCCAAATTCACTAACAATTATCATATTTTTTGATTTTCTGTTATAACCTCTTAATATGATAGCTATATTTGATCTGTTTTTACATAGCGATATAAGAAAAGGTGTTTTTCCGTTTCCGCCAATACTAAGGTTGCCAACACTGATAATAGGTAGATCAAAAGAAATCTTTTTTTTTGTTATTCTCTTTGCTACGACTATAAGGCAGTATATAAGAGTGAAAGGAAGCAGAAAAAAACTAACTAATCTTTGCGATAATTTCTTTGGATAGAAAAGATACTCCTCTACCCAAAAAAATACTCTGTTCATACTCTCGTTTTTGCTATATTTCTCACTTGTTCGCAAATATACATAACTTCTTCGTCGCTAAGACTTGGATAAATCGGTAATGATAAAATCTGTTGATAATTAGTAAGAGCAGTAGGAAAATCATTAACTCTTAAACTATATTTATTTTTATAATAACTTAATAAATGAATAGGAATATAATTTAATCCGGTATGAATATTTTTAGCTGAGAGTTCTCTGGCGAAGGAGTCCCTGTTTTTATCTATTTTAATAATATATCTTGAGTATATATGATCTCTTTTTTTGACAGGTATAGAGACATGTCTGACATTTGCCAACTCTTTATCATAAATTTTTGCAATCTCTTTTCTTCTGTTAATAAAAGATTCATTTTTATCTAACTGAGCTATACAAAATGCAGCATCAAGTTGTGATAAATCATATTTTACGCCTATATCAACCACATCATAAACATAATCAAGATTGCCATATTTTTCCCATGCTTCACTGACTATGGCATGATTTCTTAAAAGCCTTGCTCTTTTATCAAGTTCTTCACTAAATGTTGTCATCATGCCGGCATTTGTAACATTATTGACACTGTGTGGACTAAAACTGAAAGTTGTTAATGTAGATTTTGACAGAGAACCGATTTTTTGACCATTATATGTTGCACCCATTGCATTTGAAGCATCTTCAATGATTAAAACCCCATGCTTATCTGCAACTTCATAAATCTCATCCATAGGTGCTGGTTGTCCTGCTACATGACTTACGAAAACTGCTTTTAACTTTTTATGTTTTGATTTTGTTAGAACTTCATCAAGTTTTATAGGGTCAATATTGAAGTCATCTTTATCAATATCAACAAATATTGGTTCAGCGTCAAAATGTCTTATTACTTCTGCAACTGCAGGAAAAGCATTTACCGAACATACCAGTTTGTCACCTCTTTTTAAATCTATACTCATCATAGAAAGATGCATAGCTGCAGTACCGCTTGATGTTGTTATTGAATGATTTGTATTAATATATTTGGAAAAATTACTTTCTAATTTGTTTGTTTTATTTTTTTCTGTTTGATTTAAGACATCTTTTATTTGATACAATTCTTTATCATTAATAGATGGTTTAAAAAATGGAATATCATGCATATTTAATCCTTTTGTTTTATAGTTTTACATCCCGTGGGTACAAGAAATCATGTCCTATACTCCTATTGCTTAGTTTTGCAATAATCGGCTGTTTTCTTTTAAAATGATTTTGGTATATCTTATTTATAACCAAATCACACAATTTTGTTTCATATCCTTTCTGTAATAATTCTTTTTTGCTAAGTCTGTTATCGACAAATTCTCGTAATACACTATCTATTTCTAAATATGTATATCCTAAATCATCTTCATCTTTTTGACCCTCCCACAGGTCAGCAGAAGGAGGTTTGTTGATGATAGAATTTGGTATCTTAAGATATTGTGCAAATTCAAAAATTTCACTTTTATATAAATCACCTATTGGATTTATAGCACTTGATAAGTCCCCAAACAATGTCCCATATCCCAATAAAAGTTCGCTTTTGTTGCTTGTTCCTACAACTAAGGCATTTTCTTTGGCAGAGATATCGTAAAGTATCGACATTCTGAGTCTCGCACTTAGATTTCCGATTCTAAGGTTATTCATATCTTCTGTTATATATGCTTTCAACATTGGCTCTATTGGAGTAATTTGATATTTTATATCAAATTTCTTAGCTAACTCTTTTGCATGACTTAAGCTATCATCACTAGAAAATTGTGACGGCATCAATACACACAACAAGTTATTGTCAAATGCTTTTTTTGCCAAGACTGCGACAACAGCAGAATCAATACCCCCACTCAGTCCAACTACAACATTTTTTATACCGGTTTTCAATACTTCATCTTGTAAAAATTTTATAAGAAATTTTTCAATCAATTCGTATTTTTTAACCATTTAGATTCCTAAAATTCAACTTAGCTGTAAAAACTATTTTACTAAAATATCTCTTAATAAATTCTTTTAGATATAATTTAGTCAGTTAAGAATTATATTCCTAAAAAGTAAATGAAAGGTAACAAATGATAAAAATCAACTCAATGCCATTTGGTGAATATCAAACAAACTGTTATATAGTAAATAATGGAAAACAAGAACTTATCATCGACCCAGGCGTGGGGGCTACTTCATGGGTTTTAAAAAATGTAAAAAATCCTAAGGCTATTTTAAATACACACGGGCATTTTGATCATACCTGGAGTGACTGTGAATTAAAGAAAATCCTTAAAATTCCAATTTACATACACAAAGAAGATGTATTTATGTTAGAAGAAGATGTTTTTGAAATGGGAGAAGAGAGTTGTAGTGCTGATCACATCATAGAATCTGAAAATGATCTTCAAATAGGAGACTTTAGTGCAAGATTTATACATTTTCCAGGTCACTCTCCTGGATGTTGTATTATTGAAATTGCTGATTACTGGTTTAGTGGCGATTTTATATTTAAAAATTCTATAGGAAGGGTAGATTTTCCATATTCAAGTCCCCAAAGAATGAAAAAAAGTTTGGAAAAGTTTGGAAAAATTTCTTATAATAAAAAAGTTTACCCAGGACACGGCGAATCTACAACCATAAAAAATGAACAAAAAAATACCTCTTATTGGCTAAAAATGCTATGATTTTTTAACTGACCTTACACACTTTTTTCTCGAAAAGTCCTACTTTTCGTAAGCTTTAGGGGGCGGTAGGGACTTTGAGTTCCTGTCACCGTAACGAGCTTTACTCATTATGGTGCATAAGGTCAGTTTTTAACTTTTTTACTTCTTCTTAATTTAAGTTTCAATACATGCTCAGGCAGTATTACAGCATCAAAAGTTCCTTCAAAAACTTTTATTTCATTGATGCTGCCAACAACTCCAACTTCTCTTTTTCTTGCATCCTCAAATCTGGCATGTGCTTCAAATATGATTGTATCACCCACTTTTACCGGTGCTAAAAACTTACTGTTTGCTCCTATAAGAACCACATAAGGCTCATTCACTGCAGCCATTGCAGCAAAATCAGCAGCACCGAAAGTAAAACCTCCGTGAATAAGACCCATTTCATCTACGGCCATTTCTGATG